>JAIRLF010000393.1 GCA_031259655.1 Prevotellaceae bacterium | reverse complement strand
ACGGCTGTGGTGTTCTTCTTCAATCAGTACGGCGCCGGCGGAGCAAAAGATCGCAACGCCGACGGATTTATGCCTCGCGATAAACAGTTCGGATACATGTTTACTCAAGGCTTTGCAACTGCTGACGAATTATACATCGGAGTAGCGCACGAACTCGGACACGGCATGTTCAGTCTGAAACATCCGTTCGACAATGATTACAAAATGCCGATGCTCAGCACTGATAATCTTATGGATTATAATGACGGAAATCATATCGCTAAATGGCAGTGGGATTTGATTCATGATCCGGGTGTGATACTGAGAGTGTTTGAGAGGGATGAAGATGCGATGAGAGTTAACATTCTAAGTTTGTCAGAAAAACATCAAAAATCTTTACAACTATTTTTATCTACAAAAGAAGGCTACGCATTTATTGGTCGCTATATGAAGGCTGGCGAAACATTGAATATCGGTGATAAATCTTATACATGGGAACAGACTGGCGATAGAGAAAAAGATTGGCTACAAATAAGAACTGATAATATTGATGTTCAAGGAAGAAACGAAGTTAACCATAAATATAAAAGCCAAAAAGATTATACAATAAATACGCTTCCGGAACAATACATTGACAAATTAATACAAAAAGATGGAGTTTATCAAATAATTAGGCTCAATGAAAAATTATCAGAAAAAGATGCGGTTATCACATTAGGACATGAAGTATTTGTACACGCAGATAAAGATGCTGATGTTCTAACAAGTCTGGAACAATTTTACAAAAAGAATCCCAATATGATGCTAAAAGAGAAAAGAGATATGTTAGACAGACTTATAGGTTCTGCTAATAAAGATCATAGAGCACTTGGAAACGGAGAAATTGTTAAATTTGAAAACATGTCAAAAGAATTAACAAAAATAACAAAGGATAAATATTATGAAAATGCGTATTATGAACAAGTTCAAGACTATAAAAATCGGGGTGATGTATTTTGAACTTTTTAAAATCATTGTTTTTTCAAATTGCCTCATCAGTTTTAGTTGTGCAAACAATAAATCTGCAACAGGTATTGAGCATTCGATACAGCATGAATATTCCAAATATGAAAATGGAAATATTCAAAGATTGGGGATGATGGTTGATTCTATACCACAGGGGTTATGGATTTACTTTTTTCCTAATGGAAAAATACAACATTTTTATTTTTATTTGAATGGCAAGAATCAAGGTCCCGTTGTTGGATTTTATAAAAATGGCAAAATACGTTTTTATTACTTTGCAAATAAAGAAGGGCAGATGCACGGAGAATCCAAATCATTTCATGATAATGGACAAATCAGCCAAGAATCTTTTTATATAAATGGGTTTATACATGGATTGTTGAAACAGTATGACAGAGATGGAAATATCAAAGTTATTTGGGAATATAATATGGACAAATTCGTTAGAACAATCCATGGTTATGATCCTGACTCGGAAGAAGCAGAAGAAGAGTATTTGAAAAATATTATTCCTGATGACGGAGAGGAATAGCATCAAAAATATTACGATTTAATATTTAAACCATTACAAGGTCAAACAAATTCATTATGGGAAAAAGAGATAGTTCAAAAATATTCGGAATAACATTGTCAATCTGTCTGTTTTTGGTAACAATTGCATGCAATGAGATTAAAAACGGAAGTATGGAAATGAATTATGAAGAAATTATTATATGTGGTTACAGATTGTATCATCAAGACTCTGTATTAACGTCCGGAGATATGCATTATCAGATAAATCTGTTAGCTCATAATCAATCCGATTTTAAACAGGTATTTTTTTATGTTCGTGCTGTAACATATATCGAAAAAGATAGACGTTATGGGGATGCACTTAAAGATTATCCTGATACAATATATGATGTAAGTTTAGAATCTGTCGACAGATTTAAAAATGAACTTTCGAAAGATACACTTAGTTCATTTTATATGCCAATAGGAGGACGTAGAATTGATTTGAGCAGTGATGCAGGCGCTTTATTTTATTACTGTGATGAGTGCCCTTACGAAGAAAAATTAAAACATGGTATATTACTTGAATCTAAAATTTTCGACACAGTATTCAATAATATATTACATGTCAAACGATGTTTGTACTACAGTTTAATGGCAGGCAATCCTTTCAATCCTGTTGGGGATATAAATCCTTATAAATGGCATTTTTATTATGATGTTGACCGATGTATATTTGTACAAATTGAAATACGTACACTTGATACCAATAAATTGATATATGTCAGCAAAGTGTATAAAGCAAATAAAATAGATTCGTCATATTTTAATGAAAATTATAAAAACGCAAGAAAAGTTGAAGAAGATGGAGATATTGGTTTTATGCCAATGATATGTTATTGATAAATGTAAAAGCAGTGTTTATGATGAATCGTATGGACCCGTATTACTTGCAGGGAAAGGAAAACAAGAAAATATAGGAGCGGGAAGTACTGGAGGTGCTAAATGGGAAAGTATAAAAAATAATGGGCAAATAACTTTTTCAGGTACTAGTGTCGTGTCAACGCTTGGTCGTCATTGCGAGGGCGCAGCCGAAGCAATCCAGAGTTTCGTGTTTTCTGGATTGCTTCCTGCTTTGTTCCTCGTAGTCGCAATGACGAAATGCGACAATATTCGGTTGACACGACAGTAGTAGTCAGGATAGATTATATCATTGTTTTTTTATGAAAAAAATGAAAAAATCATGCCGAACAACACTAAATAACGACAAAATACTGTATGCAAGCCACACAAATTGCATTATTTTCGAATATAACAAGTCTGATTAAACAGTCTGATTATTTGCGTTTTATCAAGTTTGTATTTGTGTTTTTTTTGTTTTAAGAAAAAAAATCATGTTTTTTAGCATTTTTTTTGAGGTCAAATGAAAAAAAAGTTCTACATTTGCAAAAAAAATATTGACTTCGAAAGTGAGTTTTTAATTATGATGAAAAAAAACTTGGAATCTAAGCCGAAGAGGCGGCATAAACACACAATATCCTTCAACGACAAGGAATTTAAGGTCATTGGACAGTTTGTTAGTAAATATAAAATTAAAAACAAGTCGAAATTTTTTAGAGAAGCAATAATTGCAACAATACTTCAAAAAGCAGAGGAAGACCATCCTAAGCTCTTTTGAATGAGTTCATAATAAATAAAAAAAAGGTGTTGATATGAAATCTAAAAGGCAAGTTGATTTTGAAGAAAGTCTTGAGGTTGTATATAAGATATTGAAACATCTCACCCCCAAAGACAAAGAACAGATTGCAGAGCATTCGACCTGCGTTTTTCTTCCGAAAGGGAAAATGATTTATCGGGAAGGCGAAACGCCTTATCATCTGATATGCCTGATTTCGGGGCAAGTGAAGGTGTTTAAGGAAGGAATTGCCGGAAGAGACTGGATAGCGCACATGTTCAATTCCGCTCAGCTATTGGGTTATAGAGCTTTGTTCGGAGAAGAAAACTACAATGTCTCGGCGCAGACTATTCAGGATTCCGTTGTCTGCAAGATAGATAAAGAGGTGATTTTTGCGATTATGAAAAAAAATCACAACCTTGTATTTTCAATCATGAAAATGCTTGCCCGCGAATTGAGTTTTGTGCACGCAAAAACAATCACCTTGACTCAAAAACACATAAGAGGCCGACTTGCTGAAACCTTACTCTTTTTGGATAGCACATACGGATTGGAAGACGACAATCAAACACTGAAAGTGAAACTGTCGAGAGAAGACCTCGCTAACATGTCGAATATGACCACTTCGAACGCAATAAGAACATTGTCGGCGTTCAGCGCTGAAAAATTAGTGGAATTAGACGGACGAAAAATAAAGCTCCTCGACCGGAAAATACTCGAACAAATCAGCAGAATGGGCTAATTATAAGGATAAATACATAAAAAAATGACATTTAAAGAACTGTACCAAAAATTATTGACAGAGAAAAAGCAAAATCTTGCGGCATTGCCCGAAGAATCGCTTTCGTTGATTAATCACTTGACCGCGCCCGACAAATGGTTCGAGGCAATGGCTGTGTGCGAGGCTGTCGTAGACGCCGGAAAATTAGATGAAAACATACTGAATTTGCGTGAAGCAATGTTTTTTCAGGGAAAAGAACTGCATTCGGGAGCAAAGCTCAACGACGAAGATTATGCCGAATGGTTTGTTCAGCTTGTGAATTTCAACAAAAAACTTGCCGATGCAGGCATTGCAGAATCGTGGGTAGAATTAGGCAGTCTCTACTTTTACGCGCGTTTTCCTCACAGAGATTCTTCGAAATTAGAGGAATACATGCTTAAAGGAGTGGAGTTGGATGCTCCTCTCGCCCTCTCTTTATACGGATATCATTTATATCGGGGAATAGGCGTTGCAAAAAGCGATAAGGAAAAAGGAATGGAATTGATGCTAAGGGCAAAAGAGAAAAATTTCGAGCGAGTTGGCTTGTATCTGTTTCTTGCCGAATATGATTCGGATATTGCTCCCGATGTCTACATTCAAAAAGTCGAAAGTTATAATGCTACTGCAAAAACCGACAATCAGTTATGGTTTCTTTTGGGCGACGCGTATTACGAAAAATGCAACGACGTCAACAAAGCCATTGAAGCTTACGATAAAGGTATCGAAATCAACGACGACCCTTATTGCAAATACAAAAAAGCGGTTTCAATCCTGAACGGCGAAATCGACGGCGACAAAGACGAAGCCCTGCTCATGATAGAATACGCTTATGAATGGAATATGCCTTATGCCGCTGATTTTCTCGGACAATTTTACTACCACAACGAAAATCGCCGCAATGTGGAAAAAGCCATCGAATGGTACAAAAACGCGATTGCGTACTACAATTCGCACTCAATGGTCAATCTTGCATTTATATACCTGTATAATGACGAATATAAGAATATTGCCGAAGGAGTGAAGTATCTCGACATGGCTATCGAAAACGACAATGTCAGGGCTATGGACGAAAAAGCGTATTTTCTGCTCGAGACCGGAGAAGAAAACAGGAATATCCCTCTGGCAAAGGAACTTTTGGAAAAAGCATACAACGCCGGAGACGGATATGCGGCTTACCGTTTGGGGTCGGGATACCAAAACGCCAAATTTTCGGAACAGCCCGATTATGAGACCGCTTTCAAGTATTATCTTGTCGGCGCGGAACGTAATCATCTGTTCGCTATAGAACTGCTTGGACGTTATTACAGATCCGGAATCGTAGGAGAACCAAATCCTGAGAAAGCGATTGAATATTACCGCATAGCCGTCGAGCGCGGCTCGAATTATGCGAGAGTAGAACTTTCTATCTGTTACGAAGACGGTTTTGGCGTCGAACAGGATGATAACAAAGCTTTTGAGTTGTTGAAACTTGCTGCCGAAGATGATTATATTTATGCTCATGTCAAATTGGGATACTATTATATGAATGGAGTTGTGGGCGAGCCTGACACGGAAAAGGCTTTCGAACATTTCTCGAAAGCGGCGGAAAATGGAAGTCCCGTTGCAATGTATCAGTTAGGACACATGTATAAGTACGCTGTCGGACGTCCTGAAAACCCGGAACTTGCGCTGAAATATTTCGAGCAGGCAGCCGAAGAAGGCGATGTGGATGCAAACATCGAAATGGGGATTTCGTACGAACACGAATACGGCGGGCTTGAGTTTGACGGCGAAAAAGCGATAAAATATATGACCCGCGCCGCAGAAAGAGAACATCCTTATGCTCTGTACAAACTCGGGACATACTATTATTACGGTATAGTCGAATCAAACATAGAGAAAGGCCTTGAATGCTTGAACTCTGCATACGAAAAAGGGTCGCCTTATGCTGCGACTGTTTTGGGTAACCATTTCCTGTACGGCACGGACACAAATTCCGACTATAGCAATGCGTTTCAATATTATCAGTATGCCGCCGAGAAGGATTATATAACCGAAGGCATCGGAATGTGCTACTTGTATGGAATAGGCGTTGAACGTAATGAATCGGAAGCGTTTAAATATTTTTCGATTGCTGCCGACAGGGGTTATGTTGCCGCAGAATACCGTTTGGGAATATGCTATAAATACGAACTTGGAACAACAAAAAATCTTTCGGAAGCGTACAAATGGCTGTCGCAGGCTGCCGAAGAAGATAATCGAGGCGCTAAATACGAACTCGCCATGATGCTGCTGGACGGCGAAGGCGTTGCAATGGATTTGGAAAAAGGCGTCGAATGGTTGCGTAAAGCCGCAGAAGACGAACAGGATGACGCACAGTTTGAGCTTGGCAACTGCTATCTCGTCGGTCGCGGAGTCAACGAAGACGAAGTACAGGCTATGTACTGGTATCAGAAAGCGGCGGAGAACGGTAACAGCAAAGCGCAGAAACTAATCGGCAGACGTGATAAGAAGCGCAGGTAATACCACTCGGAAATGACGCGCATAAGAATCGATATTTCTTTTAAAGGTACTGATTATCACGGATGGCAGATTCAGGAAAATGCTTTCACCGTACAGGAAGAGTTGAATCGGGCTTTAAGCGTGATTTTGCGCGAAAACATCGAAACCACAGGTTGTGGACGAACCGACACAGGCGTACATGCGAGGCAGTTCACCGCGCATTTCGATTGTGTGAATATAATAGACGATTTCGATTATCTGAAGTTCAAGTTGAACACAATCCTGTCCAAAAATATTTCCGTAAACGATATATTCGAGACATATCAGGGTTTCCATGCGCGGTTCGACGCCGTGAAACGAACGTACAAGTATTTCATCCATACCTCGAAAGACCCGTTTAAGAACGAGTATTCCACATTCGTCCCTTACCGTCTCGACCTGAACCGTATGAACGAGGTAGCAAGTCTGTTGACTGGCTACAAAGATTTTACGAGCTTCAGCAAGCTGCATACGGATGTAACGGATAATTTCTGCAACGTTTTCGAAGCGGAGTGGACACAAACCGGCGACAATTATGTGTTTACGATTTCGGCAAACCGGTTTTTGAGGAATATGGTCAGGGCTATTGTTGGTACGATGTTGGATATTGGGCGAAATAAAGTGTCTGATTTCACAGGAATTATAGACGCAAAAGACAGAAGTAAAGCGGGTGTATCGGCTCCGCCGCAAGGTCTGTTTTTATGGGAAAACCTGTATAGAGATTAAAAAAATGTTTGTGTATGAAATATGTAGTTAGTTTAATGATAATCCTTTCGATAATGACATCGTGCAAAAGTAAACAGTCATCCGTTCTGCCGGATTACATGGAGGTTAGCGGCGATTATGTTACTATTCGGGGATTAGCTTTGGGGACGTCGTTCAAAATCATATATAAGGACGCGAAGAAGCGCGACTTTCATGATTCGATGATGAATCTTTTCGCCGAGTTCGAGAACTCGCTTTCGTTATATCGCGAAAACTCAATCATCTCGAAAGTGAACAGAAACGAAGATGTTGTTTTGGACGACTATTTTATCCGGATGTTCAACCGCGCATGCGAAATTACCGAACAGACCGACGGCGCATTTGATATTTCGGCGGCGCCGCTCTTCAAAGTGTGGGGCTGGGGCGAAACGGCGAAAATGAAAGTAACCCCCGAAATGCTCGACAGTTTAAAACAATATACCGGCATGGATAAAATCCGTATCGAAGGGCGTAAGATTGTGAAAACAAATCCAAACGTCATAATAAATGCTAACGCCATAGCAAAGGGTTATTGTTCCGATATCGTAGCCGGATTTATTGAACGTCAGGGAATAAAAGATTATATGGTTGAAGTTGGCGGCGAGACTGTTCTCAAAGGTAAAAACCGTATAGGAAAAGATTGGCGAGTGGGCATCGACAAACCGTTCGACGGTAATCTGATTCCGGGTCAGTCGTTACAGGCAATAGTGCATGTTTCGAATAAGGCGCTCGCTACCTCAGGCGATTACAGACGTTTCTATATCGAAGACGGAGTAAAATATTCGCATACTATCGACCCTAAAACAGGGAAGTCGGCAAAGCAAAATGTCTTGAGCGCCACTGTTATCGCTAACGACTGTATAACCGCCGACGCTTTGGCTACGGCTTTCATGGTGATGGGATTGGACAAAACTAAAAAGTTTCTGGAACAACATCCCGATGTCGCTGTGTTTTTGCTTTATTCGGAAGGAGAGGAGATGAAAGAGTATATCTCGGCAAACTTTGCGAATATCTCACCGGTGAATTGAAAAACATGTATGCCGGCTATGCAGGATGAAGGTCGTCGCGCATAATTCCAAACATAGAACTGCATATAAATCTTCGAACTGAGACTTGCCCGACGGTTATTGATTATGTCTACGGAAGTCTCATTTCGCAATACTTCAAATATATAGACGAGTCCGCGAGAGTAATTGCTCATCATTTATCAAAAAAGTATTATCTTTGACATCTGAAAAATAATAATAATATACTGTTAATAAAGTAATTTAAATAAAATAGACATGTTTACACATTTACACGTACACACACAATATTCCGTATTGGACGGAGCTTCGGTGATATCCGACCTGTTCGCTACGGCAAAAGCCGACAATCAGAAGGCGCTTGCTATCACCGACCATGGAAATATGTACGGTGTTAAAGAGTTTCTAAAGGAAGCCAAGAAAGCTGAAATCAAACCGATAGTGGGTTGCGAAGTCTACGTTGCACGCAACAGCCGGTTCGACAAAAACGGCAAAGAAGACCAAAGCGGCAGACACCTTATCCTGTTGGCAAAAAATAAAACAGGATATCATAACCTAATGAAACTTGTTTCGTTAGGTTTCATCGAAGGCTTCTATATGCGTCCGCGAATCGATAAAGAAATCCTGTTTCAATATAAAGAAGGGCTGATTGTTTCGTCGGCATGTATCGGCGGAGAGATTCCGAAACTGATTCGTTCCGGCAATATGGAAGACGCGGAACGTGTCGCCTTAGAGTTTAAAGAACAGTTTGGCGACGATTTTTATCTCGAAGTCCAACGACACCCGAACAACGACCCTTACACTATGCGCGTATATCAGGAACAGATTGTTGCGAATAAGGGCATCATAGAGTTGTCAAAGAAATTGGGGATAAAAATCATTGCTACCAACGATGTTCACTTCGTTCATAGAGAGGATGCAGATGTGCACGACAGGCTTATTTGCATCAACACAGGAGCTAAACTTGTCGATACCGACAGGATGAGATACACTAAGCAGGAATGGTTGAAAACTCAGGCGGAAATGCAGGAACTGTTTGCCGATATACCCGAAGCAATCGCAAATACTGAAGAGATTGTCGACAAAGTCGAAGAATATTCAATAAGCAGTAAGGCTATCATGCCGTTATTCCCTATTCCCGAAGAATTTTCCAACGACGACGATTATTTGCGGCATCTAACCTACGAAGGAGCTAAAAAACGGTATGCCGAAATAAGTCCAGAACTAATCGAAAGAATAGATTTCGAACTTAATACAATCAAAAATATGGGTTTCCCGGGATATTTCCTTATCGTGCAGGATTTCATTTCGGAAGCCCGAAAAATGGGAGTTACTGTAGGACCGGGTAGAGGCTCGGCGGCAGGCTCGGCTGTGGCTTACTGTTTGGGTATAACAGATATAAACCCTATCAAATACAATCTGCTGTTCGAACGGTTTCTTAATCCCGACCGTATCTCGATGCCCGATATTGATATTGACTTCGACGACGACGGCAGGGCTGAGGTGTTGAAGTATGTAGAAAAAAAATATGGAAAAGAGAAAGTTGCACATATTGTAACATTCGGAACTATGGCAGCCAAATCGGCGATAAAAGACGTAGCAAGGGTTCAGGAACTGCCGCTGTCCGAAGCCGACAGACTTTCGAAGCTTGTCCCCGAAGGAGCGAAAGTGAACTTCGACAGTGCAATCAAAGACGTTCCCGAACTGGAAAGAGAACTCCGTTCGGATAACGAACTAATCAGAAGCACACTGAAATATGCGCGCGCCCTCGAAGGTTCGGTACGGAACACAGGAGTGCACGCCTGCGGAATCATCATAGGGCGAGACGAACTTATGCAATACATTCCGCTCTGTACTTCAAAAGATAAGGACACAAATGAAGAATTTCGAGTAACTCAATACGAGGGCTCGGAAGTCGAAGATGTCGGACTGTTAAAAATGGACTTCTTAGGACTAAAAACTTTGTCTATCATCAAAGAAGCATTAGAGAATATTAAGTTGCGACACAATATAAACCTGGATATTGACACTATTCCTTTCGATGACGAAAAAACTTACGAGCTTTACAGCAAAGGTGAAACAGTGGGAACGTTCCAATTCGAATCCGATGGTATGCGTAAATGGTTGAAGCAATTAAAGCCTAACAAGTTTGAGGACTTGATTGCAATGAATGCGCTATACCGACCGGGTCCAATGGAATATATACCGGACTTTATCGCTCGAAAACACGGCAGAGTTGCAATAAGTTACGATATACCCGAACAGGCGGAATACCTCGAAGATACTTATGGAATAACGGTATATCAGGAGCAGGTGATGCTTTTGTCACAGTCGTTAGCGGGGTTCACTAAGGGCGAAGCCGACTCGTTGCGCAAGGCAATGGGGAAGAAACAACGCTCGGTTATGGACAAGATGAAAGAACAATTTATCGAAGGAGGTAAATCGAAAGGTCACGACATTAAGAAATTAGAGAAAATATGGACCGATTGGGAAGCATTTGCCGAATATGCATTTAACAAATCGCATTCGACATGTTATTCGCACGTTGCGTATCAAACCGCTTATCTGAAAACGCACTATCCGGCAGAATATATGGCGGCTGTTCTTAGCCGAAACTTGTCTAATATCTCTGAAATCACGAAGTTCATGGACGAATGTCGCCGTATGGGTATCAATGTATTGGGTCCCGACGTCAACGAAAGCTACCATAAATTTACGGTTAATGCCAAAGGAGATATTCGTTTTGGACTTGCTGCGATTAAAAACGTTGGCTCCGGAGCAGTAGAGAACATTATCGCAATGCGCAACACAGGCGGAGCGTTTAAAGACATCTACGATTTTGTGGAACGCGTTAATCTCACTGCGGTTAACAAGAGGAGTATAGAATCGCTTGCAATGGCGGGCGCTTTCGACAACCTCAACATTAAACGCGAACAATTGGCTGCTGTAAATGCCAAAGGCGAATCTATGCTCGACGTTTTTATCCGATATGGAGGCAAAGTGCAAGCCGACACAATGTTGCAAGTCAATTCGCTGTTTATAGGCGACAATGCAGTGCAGGTGTCCAAGCCCGAAATTCCATTAGTCGAGAGTTGGTCGCGTATCGAAATCTTAAAAAGAGAAAAAGAATTGATAGGTATGTTCCTGTCATCGCATCCCTTAGACGATTATAAGTTCGAGATTGAAAATCTTGTCTCGCATTCGATATCCGATTTGGAAAACCTCGCGTCTCTCAAAGACCGCGATTTTACACTCTGCGGTTTTGTTACTATTGCACGCGACAATATCAGCAAAAACGGGAAACCCTGGGGAACATTTACACTCGAAGATTATACCGGAACATACGAATTTAGAGTGTTTGGTAAAGATTACGAGAACTTCATGAAATTCATGCAAACAGGCCACTTTCTCTTGATTAAAGCCACCGTTCAGGAACGGTACAATAATGCAAACGAACTGGAAGTGAAAATACGGCAAATTAACCTGCTCGGAAATGCCCGCGATAACCTTAAATATTTCACAATAAATGTACCTGTCGCCGATGTATCGACCGCTTTTGCGGAAGAAATGTTAAGCACAGTGAAAAATAATTCGGGAAAAATCGAGTTCCGCGTCAGGTTTATCGACAACGACAAAAACATTTCCATAGATATGTTTTCGCGGAAATATCGCATAGGAATTACTCCCGAAATACTTGCTTTTGTAAAAAATAATGAACTGAAATATTTTGTGAGTTGAAAACTTTTAATTAATTTTGCGCCCAAATAATTGGCGGTTTTTAGACGGAAAAGATGAATACGGTAAATGTTATATATGGGATTTTAGACATTCGACGGAAATGTTTACGGAATTTCTCCTTTTGCTTTCGACATTTGTCGGAAGTGCGCGCGAGGTCTCGTTTTGACTTTCGACATTTGTCGGAAATGCGCGCGAGTCCTCGTTTGGACTTTCGACATTTGTCGGAAGCGCGCGCAAGGTCTCGTTTGGACTTTCGACATTTGTCGGAAGCGCGCGCGAGGTTTCGTTTGGGATTGCGGTATTTGTTGAAAATCCGAATCGGGATTTGTTTGAATTTTCGACGTATATGTAGAAAATATCTCACAAATATTTTTTGGACTTTTTATATTTATAAAAAAATAGAATTGAAAATTTTATGTTAATATTAATACTTAAAAAAATAGATTATATGAATAAAAGATTTATTGTTAGATTTAGGTTTGAACATCTGAGAAATGAAGTTCACGTAGAGTATAATGGGACAATTGACGGTCTCATTGTTAATCATAATCCGCAAGCATTGGGAATATGGCGGCAATATGAGAATTATAAATGTGCGTTGGTTCTTGAAACAGGTCTGTTAGATATCATTCGTAAGAGTGAATATACTGATGAAATCAGCGACACAGACCGTAAACGTAACAAGACTTATCGTGGAGCGTTCGATTCGGTTAAGTCGTCGCTTAATCACTTTAACTACGACAAACGTAAGGCTGCCGAAAGGCTTAACATTGTGTTCGTACATTACGGAAATATCGCAGGGAAAACTTTCGATGAGGAAAGCGCCGCTATCGAAGACCTTTTACGCGAACTTAATGACAATCATGCCGATGATGTGCAACTTTTGGAGCTGAATGATTGGCTGACACAACTCGGATTGGAGAATCAAGAGTTTAAACAGCTTATGTTGAAACGCTACAGCGAAACCGCAAAACGTCCAACGACTCGCATGGTAACTGCCCGTTCGGAAACCGATAAGGCTTTACGTTCGCTGTTTAACATGGTTGAAGCCTTAGCGATGGTAAATGGAGTTGATGCATATCTTCCGTTTATAAGCGAATTGAACGCTGTGAACGAACGTTATAAAAATCAGCTCGCCCAATCTTCGGGGAGAAAAATGAAAACAAAAGACAGCGCTCAAAATTAATTGGTAAAACGATACAATGTAAATCGTAAGCCGGACGTTATAAGCAAAATAAACGAATAATAGTTGACGTCTATAAGTTTACTGTTTGTGAATCACAAATTATTACTTAAAACGTCCTACAAGTTCGTTACGACGATTTTTTCTGTGACGTTATCTGTCTCAAAGCATTTAACATCACATTTGCTTAG
>JAIRLF010000307.1 GCA_031259655.1 Prevotellaceae bacterium | reverse complement strand
CTTCTGCGAAAAATCCCGAAACAATAATCTGAAAAATCGCAATCAATAGCCTTGTCTTCAATCTGTTTTGCATAATCACTTTTACCATTTTCACAATGCAAAAGTAGGGTGTGAATATTACCGAATTGCTACAGGGCGCTTACATTTATGTTAATTGACATAAGACGCGGAGGGTATAGATTTTACGGGTTTTCGCAGGTGGGGCGATACCTTCTCGCCAACGGCAGGAGATGTTTGGGGGTCGATATATCGTCCCTAACGAGACCTGTAAGAATGCACAAAATTATTTTGACAAACGATAGAGTAGCGACACCGAAAACATTAATTGAGTAGTGTTTATATATACGTTACCTTGATTGGTCGGGATAATGGGATTTCTCAAAAAAGAGAAATTGTAATGATATCGACATTCTGCCTGAATCTCGAACCTGTAGAGTTGTATCCCCAAGCCACCGCCTCCGGTAATACCGTATTCGAATCGTCTGTCGTATTCATCGAAAGAGTATTTTTGTGATTCTTTGCCTGATTCTTGCATGCTACGGTCTAAAATATATCCGACAATTACTCCGCCCGTCAGATACGGGCGAAACGGTCCAAGCCTCACGAATCCCTGCGCCATCAGAGGTAATTCGAAGGAAGTGATTCTGTGTGTGATTTCGGGTGTCATCGAAATTGTATCTATCTCTTTGATATAACCTTTGGAAATATAATTCGTTTCTATTTGCAAGGCTGCATATTTTTTGTGTTCGTAGCGATACAATATTCCGGGACTGAAAGTTTCGAGCGCTTTTTTGTCGAAATCAGGCAAAGCGCTCACGGAATTAAATCCCTGAGAGCCTTTAATTCCAACATAATGTTGAGCATAAACGGATGTCGAGAGCAACATCATCAAACAAAGACGGCTAATTCTCCCCAAAAGGAGAATTAACCGTTTTCTGTTATGTTCGGCTTTGTACATCAAATACTTTGTTTACTTTCTGCTGAAACGGAACTGTCGATTTTCTTAATCAAACCCTGCAAGACTGTTCCCGGTCCAAGTTCCACAAACGAAACAGCGCCGTCGGCAAGCATATTCTGCACGGATTGTGTCCATCGTACCGGAGCAGTCAGTTGTTTTACAAGATTTTGCTTTATAATCTCCGGCTCTGTATGAGGTTTCGCATCTATGTTCTGATAAATCGGACAGACGGGTTTATTAAACGCAGTTGCCTGAATAGCAGCTTCGAGTTCTACACGTGCCGGCTCCATCAGCGGAGAATGGAACGCTCCCCCCACAGGGAGAACAAGCGCCCGTTTAGCTCCTGCCGCCTTGAGTTTTCCGCAGGCTTTTTCGACCGCGGCAACACTGCCCGAAATAACCAACTGTCCTACACAATTATAGTTAGCAGGCACAACAATGTCGTCGATTTCGGAACAGATTTGTTCCACCGTTGCATCATCGAGTCCTAAAATCGCCGCCATAGTCGAAGGTTGTAATTCGCAAGCCTTTTGCATAGCTTTGGCTCGCGCCGCCACCAATCTCAGTCCGCTTTCGAAATCCATCGCGCCTGCCGCCACTAAAGCTGAAAATTCCCCAAGAGAATGACCTGCAACCATATCGGGTTTAAAATCGGGGTATATCTTTGCAAGAATCACCGAATGCAAAAAAACCGCAGGTTGTGTAACTTTCGTTTGTTTAAGGTCTTCGGCAGTTCCATCGAACATAATATCGGTTATCCGGAAACCGAGAATCCCGTTTGCCTGTTCGAATAAACTTTTTGCAGTTTCTGTTTCATACAAATTTTTTCCCATGCCCGGGAATTGCGCTCCCTGTCCGGGAAATACAAATACTCTCATTTTTAATATCTAACAATTATTTATTTCGGTAAATTAAATGCAACTTTAAGTTCTTCCATTTGTTCTATCGACATTCCATCCGGTTCGAAACCCATTTGTTTTGCAGTCAGGAATATTTGCGCCGATTTCGATAGCGTGTCTATCATATCGAAAGCTTCGAAAATGTTGTCGCTAACAGCGCAGATACCATGTTTTTCCCACATAACGACATCATATTCTTCGAGTTCTTTAATTGTCGCATCAGCCAGAGCAAACGAACTTGGCAAAGCATAAGGGATGATACCTAATCCTTTAGGGCAAAAAGCTCTTGTTTCGGGAATCATGCTCCACAGAAGATAAGTCAGTTTGTCTTTCTCCAAAAATTCGGGGATGTGGGTCATCGCAATCAAGTCGATAGGATGTGTATGCAATGCGGCTTTATAAGTCGAGCCTTTGCCAATTAGATAGTTGTGCATCAACAAATGCGAAGCGAGTTCCGAAGTTGGTTTCACCGGATTGTCGGCAATGATTACATAATTGCTACAATCGTCCAGGATACGGATTACCGAGCCGTTTTCCATTGGTTTACGCGCCAAATCGCGCATACGTCTGTTTGTTCCCTTGCAAAAAAAGTAACAGCCTTTCAGTTGAGGAAGCGCTCTGCCTATCGGCGTTATATCGCTTATAGCCGGCATATTCCGCATTTCGTCATCTACCAGGTCGGTTATGTTGACCGTGATGTTTCCACCATTACGTTCAGCCCATCCCTTTTGCCATAAATATCCGGCAACTTCCGCGACATCAGCAACTTGTTCGGCAAGCGAAGGGCGATTATCCAATATTGATTTCATATTCAAAATACTGTATTTAATTAAATAATTTACGGCGCAAAATTACAAAACTTATTTGATTAAGCAGGAAAAAGTGCAAATATGAGGGTAATTAAAATCTTTTTTTCGAGCATTCTATTGCCCAATGAAACGGTTAAAGGTTTATTTTTCATCTATTTCACCAGTATTAGTTATTCGTTAAATATATTTTTATTACATTTGCGCGTTAATTTTAAAACCGGAATGTTTTATGTCGAATTTTTTATTAGATGAAATAGATCAGAAGATTCTCCTGCGGCTGGCATGCAATGCACGGACGCCTTTTTTGGAGATAGCCCGCGAGTGCGGAGTGTCGGGAGCGATGGTATATCAAAGAGTTAAAAAGATGGAGGAAGCCGGCGTAATTGTTGGTTCCCAGTCTATTGTCAACCCTGATACTGTAGGATACAATGTATGCGCTTTTATCGGAATACAATTGACCGAGCCGAGCAAATATAATGAAGTGGCAAGTAAATTGAACGAGATATCCGAAGTAGTCGAATATCACTATGTCACAGGCGAATATTCTATTTTGGCGAAGATATTTTGCAGAGATAATAATCATCTGCTATCGACGCTTGCAGGGAAAATCCATGTTATACAGGGCATAGAAAAGACCCATACGTTTTTGTCGCTCGACAGAATTTTTGAACGCCAGACGTATCTGAAAGACAAGAATATTATAAAAAGATAATAACTGTAAACAATGAATAAAAGTATTGTATTATTGCTGATATTAGGAATGTTAGTATCGTGTAAGGAAGAAGAAAAAAGTATGAAAGTGTTACTCGAAACAAGCGAAGGTAACATTGTGCTGCAACTGTATGAAGATACGCCGTTGCACAGCGAAAATT
The DNA here is from genome assembly GCA_031259655.1 of Prevotellaceae bacterium. Lineage (GTDB taxonomy): Bacteria > Bacteroidota > Bacteroidia > Bacteroidales > UBA932 > JAIRLF01. The sequence goes on along the minus strand of JAIRLF010000307.1, from coordinate 2,147 downwards.
TCCTTAAATTAGTTAAGGATAAATACTATAATGGCGTTATTTTTCACAGGGTTATAGCTAATTTCATGATTCAGTCCGGCGACCCGACGTCAAAGAATCCGACGCCCGACGGACAGTATGGAAGAGGAGGTCCGGATTATCGAATCCCTGCGGAAATTTTGCCGAACCATCATCACAAAAAAGGCGTTCTGGCAGCGGCTCGTACGGCTAATCCCGCAAAAGAATCTTCCGGTTCGCAATTTTATATCGTGCAGGGTAAAATCTTCGACCTCGAAGATTTGAAAGCAGAGGAAGAAAAGAAAAAAGCCGGCGACCCCAATTTCAAATTCAGCGAAGAGGCTGTCAAAAATTATACTACAATAGGAGGAACTCCGCATCTGGACGGAGAATATACTGTCTTTGGCGAAGTTATCGAAGGTCTCGACGTTTTGGATAAAATCGCTCTCACAGAGACCCGTCCCGGCGACAGACCTGTTAAGGATATTCTTATCAAAAAAGCCTCTATTGTTAAGCAAAAGTAATCTGCACGAATGAAAGAGAAAATAGAACTGTTACGAAAAAAAATCGAAGATTTCAAAGCCGAAACAGCCCTGCATCTGGAAGAATTTCGCATACGCATTACAGGAAAAAAAGGCGAACTCACCGAAATGTTCGATGAATTTAAGACCGTTCCAGCCGAACAAAAACGCGAAACAGGAAAACTCCTGAACGAGATAAAAATCTTAGTACAGGAGAAACTGAAATCGCAAAAGGAACTGTTCGATAACGCCGAAGCAGGGAAAAATATAGCAGACAAAACTCTGCCGGCTAATGCCGACAACCTTGGCTCAAGGCATCCTATTTCATTGGCAAAGAACGAAATATTGGAAATATTCACCCGTCTTGGCTTTACTGTAGCCGACGGACCCGAAATCGAAGACGATTGGCATGTGTTTTCTGCACTGAATTTCCCGCCGAACCATCCGGCAAGAGATATGCAAGATACGTTCTTTATTGAGCAAAATCCTGATATCCTGCTTCGAACGCATACAAGTTCGATACAGGTAAGAACAATGGAAAAGCAAAAACCGCCGATACGCGTCGTTTGTCCTGGACGGGTATTCCGTAACGAAGCGATTTCGGCGCGGGCGCACTGTATTTTTCATCAGGTCGAAGGCTTGTATATAGATAGAAACGTGTCGTTCGCCGATATGAAACAGACCTTGCTGTACTTTGCCCGCGAAATGTTCGGCGAAACAACGGAGATAAGGCTGCGACCATCGTTTTTCCCGTTCACCGAACCTTCGGCAGAAATGGATGTGTCGTGTAAGATTTGCGGCGGCAAAGGCTGTAATATCTGCAAATATACCGGTTGGCTCGAGGTGCTTGGTTGCGGTATTGTAGACCCTAATGTTTTGGAATCGTGTGGTATAGACAGTAAGGAATATACCGGATTCGCTTTCGGAATGGGCGTCGAACGTTTGGCGATGCTTAAATGGCAAGTGAAAGATTTGAGATTGTATTTCGAAAACGACGTTCGTTTCCTCGAACAGTTTCAGTCGGTTATATAATTAAACGTCAATTTAATTGAATTGCATAATTCTTGGTATCGAAACCGGAGGCGATAATTGTTCCGTCGCTTTGTCGAAAGGCGATGAAATTGTGGCGATAAAAGAAAGCGGCGGTAGAGAACATTCGAAATATTTATCGGTTTTCATTGACGATATTTTCAAAGATTCGGGACTGTCTTACAGAGATATCGATGCCGTTGCCGTAAGCAAAGGTCCCGGTTCGTACACCGGATTGAGGATAGGAATAGCTACTGCCAAAGGAATATGTTACGGCGCAGACAAACCGTTGATTGCGATAGACAGTTTATTGTCGTTGACTTCGGTATGCCGCAGTGTTTCGTTGCCCGTCTCGTCACAGTTTATCTATTGCCCGATGATTGACGCACGCCGGTTGGAAGTTTATACCGCTCTGTTCGATATGTCGTTGCGCCAACTGTCCGATACGGAAGCTATGATAATCACCGAAAACAGTTTTGCCGAAATATTGTCTACGCAAAAAATCTGTTTTTTCGGTAGCGGAGCGACAAAATGCAAAGACATAATCAAAAGCCCTAACGCTATTTTCGTCGAAGTCGAAAATTCGGCGGCGGGGCTTGT
>JAIRLF010000269.1 GCA_031259655.1 Prevotellaceae bacterium | reverse complement strand
GCGTTAGAAAAATGATTCGTAAACATGAAACTGATATTCTAAATTTCTTTAAACATGGGTTGACTAATGCGAAAGCTGAAAATCTAAACGGCAAAATTCAGCGGTTTGTTTCTTCTAATTTTGGGCTTAAAGACAAAGACTTTTTTTTATATCGAATTGCTGGATTTTTTTCATAGCACCTCAAAAAAAGAAATAGCCCGAATTATGTCTTTTTTGTCGATTCGAAACATTTGAGTAATTTTGTGCCGAATTGTAAATGCAAACAAGACGGAATATTTGTATGAAAAGTACATTACGAATAGTTTACATGGGAACGCCGGAATTTGCGGTAGCGCCATTAGAAGTTTTATTAACAAACGGTTATAACATCATCTCGGTTGTTACGGCGCCCGACAAGCCTGCCGGACGCGGACGCGAATTAAAACAGTCGGAAGTAAAACAATTTGCGCTCGAACATGGTTTACCCGTCCTGCAACCGGAGAAATTACGCGACGAAAATTTTATAGAAACATTGAAATCCCTTAATGCCGACCTCTTTCTCGTGGTGGCATTTCGCATGTTGCCGGAAATCGTATGGAGTATGCCGCCAAAAGGAACTGTCAATCTGCATGCTTCGCTTTTGCCAGACTACAGAGGCGCCGCGCCTGTAAACCACGCAATCATAAACGGGGAAACAGTAACCGGAGTTACAACATTCATTATCAGTCATGAAATTGACACCGGCGAAATTCTTTTCCAAAGAAAAGTCAAAATAGAAAACCACGAAAATGTCGGAGAGTTACATGATAAACTGATGGTTACCGGAGCGTCGCTATTGCTCGAAACGGTAGAAAAAATAGAAGTCTGCGACATCAAACCGCTGCCTCAATCTGAAATACCGTACATGCACTCTGCGCCAAAACTATTTCGCGAAAATTGCGAAATAAACTGGAATCTACCCGTCGAACGGGTGCGAAACCTGATTCGGGGGCTAAGTCCGCATCCGGGAGCGTGGTGCGTGCTAAAAAATGATGCAAAAACGCTGCAAATAAAGATTTTGAAGGCGCACGCCGGCTCGGAAAACCTCGACAACGAACCGGCTGGAACAATCTGTTCCGACGGAAAGAACTTTTTGAAAATCGCCTGTTCCGACGGATTTCTCCATGTGGACGAACTGCAGCCGCAAGGTAAAAAAACAATGCCGGTCAAGGCTTTTTTGGCAGGATTCAGGGAAATAACATCGTATCGTTCAGAAAAATAAATCGCCCGACATGAGATATCAAACTACACGAAAACTGTTCTGGGGAATAATTTTTCTCTTAATCGTTGTTTTATACTTTATTTTAAGCCCGAAACACAAAATTTTCGGAATCAGTATGCCCGATGGATACGAGTTACATGGAATCGACGTCTCCCGCTATCAGAGTGTAATCGATTGGAAATATTTGGAAAGCTTCACCGGCGACAACAAAGACGTGAAAATTTCGTTTGCCTTCATCAAAGCCACCGAAGGACGCTCAATACAAGACCCTTTGTTCAAAACCAATTGGGAAAACATAGCTCAAACAGGCATAATCAGAGGCGCTTACCATTATTTTATCCCTACTCGGAGCGCATTGGAACAGGCTCAGAATTTCATTGCAAATGTGGAACTTGTCAAAGGCGACCTTCCTCCTGTGCTTGACATTGAGAAAGTTGGTCGTACGGGTGCAGCAAAATTGCGGGAAAACCTTAAAATATGGTTGAATGAAGTCGAAAAACATTACGGTATGACGCCAATAATATATTCGTATATAGATTTTTACGAGAAATATCTTATCGCAGATGAGGATTTGCGAAAATATCCTCTCTGGATAGCCCATTACAATAAAAAAAAGATTGAGGTTGAAGAATCGTGGCTATTCTGGCAACACAGCGACAAAGGAGAAATACCGGGAATAAACGAAAAAGTGGACTTTAATGTCTTTAATGGAAATATAGATAAATTGAAATCTCTTTGTAAGAAATAATTATGGAAGAAAATAATTTTAAATCGGGATTTGTGAACATCGTAGGCAATCCCAATGTCGGCAAATCGACTTTAATGAACGCTTTGGTCGGCGAGCAATTGTCGATTATCACATCGAAAGCGCAAACAACACGTCATCGCATACTCGGTATCGTTACCGGAAACGATTATCAGATAGTGTTTTCCGACACGCCTGGCGTCTTGAAACCCAACTATAAACTGCAGGAATCAATGATGAAATTCGTCTATTCGGCAATAGGCGACGCGGATATCATTCTGTATGTAACCGATGTAGTCGAAAAATCGGATAAAAACATTGACTTTATAGAGAAACTGAACGCGCTGAACGTTCCTATCCTCTTGTTAGTTAATAAAATCGACCTCACTACCCCCGAAGAATTAGAGTCGTTAACCGAAAAATGGAAGAAACTATTGCCCTCAGCTGTCATTTTCCCGATTTCGGCATTGCTGAAATTCAATCTCGACAATCTGAAAAAGGAGATTGTCGGACTTTTACCATACGGACCAAAATATTATGACAATGACGCTTTGACAGACCGGACTTTGCGGTTTTTCGCCTCGGAAATCATTCGCGAAAAGATTTTCCTGAACTATCAGAAAGAAATCCCCTACTCGACGGAAGTGGTCGTCGAAGAATTTAAAGAAGACAAAGATATCACTCGTATCGAGGCTGTTATATATGTAGTCCGCGAATCTCAGAAGGGCATAATCATCGGAAAACAGGGACTGCTACTGAAAAAAACAGGAACCGCCGCCCGCAAAAGTCTCGAAACATTTTTGCAAACCAAAGTATATCTCGGACTTCATGTCAAAGTTGACCCCGATTGGCGAAATAATAATCTCAAACTGAAAAATTTCGGATATATCCAGGAATAATGATTTGAGATAGAAATGAAAAGATAACTTGTTACTTACTTTTTTTGCTGTTGCCAGGATATTCAACAGTTATTGCTCAGGAAACGCTGTTGTATAAAGACCACTCAAAACCGGTCGAACAGCGTGTTGCCGACCTTTTGTCGCCTTTGAGCGGAATATCCGTTTTGAATGAAATAATTTCATGAAGAACGGAATTATAATAACGGTTACCTTTTGGGTAAAGAAGAAAGTGTAACATGATGACACAAGAATTACATAAATAATTAAATGTCATTTTGTCTTTGTTGCGCCACGAAACAGGGATAAGTCCGCACAAAAACGCCCCGGCATGTTATGCAGGGGCGTAAACAAACCAACTAATAAAAAATACTATAACGGATATTCTTCGAATGCGTAAAGTATGGTCGAAAGATAACGTTCGCCGGTGTCGGGCAACACTGCGACAATAGTTTTCCCTTTATTTTCGGGTAACAAAGCCAGAGTAGTTGCAGCATAAGCCGCTGCTCCCGATGATATTCCGACTAACAGTCCTTCGGTTTTAGCCAATTCGCGGCTGGTACGGATAGCGTCGTCGTCGGAAACAGTGATAATCCGGTCGACAACAGCGCTGTTGTAGTTACGCGGAACGAAGCCTGCCCCGATACCCTGGATTTTGTGTTTCCCTGGTTTGCCGGTAGAAAGTACCGGAGAATCCGCAGGTTCAACGGCGATAATTTCCACGTTCGGGTTCAGTTCTTTCAAACGTTGTCCGGCTCCGCTGACGGTTCCGCCCGTTCCTACTCCCGAGACAAAGATATCGACCTTACCGTCGGTATCGCGCCAAACTTCTTCGGCGGTGGTAGAGTAGTGAATAGCAGGATTCGACGGATTGTCGAACTGTTGCAGGATGACGGCGTCCGCAGTTTCGTCTCTCAGAGCTTCGGCTTTGGCGATAGCTCCCTTCATCCCTTCGCTGCCCGGAGTAAGCACCAGATTGGCGCCTAAGGCTTTCAAGAGGTTACGGCGTTCGATGCTCATCGTTTCGGGCATAGTGAGGACAAGTTTGTATCCTTTAGCCGCCGAAACGAAAGCAAGTCCGATACCTGTATTCCCGCTGGTAGGTTCGATGATAGTTGCGCCGGGTTTCAAGATTCCTTTTTTTTCGGCGTCTTCTATCATCGCTAAGGCGATACGGTCTTTCACGCTGCCTGCGGGGTTAAAATACTCGAGTTTTGCAATCAAACGTGCATCAATCGACTTAGACTTTCCATAAGAGGAGAGTTCTAACAGTGGTGTGTTACCGATTAAATCGGTCAAATGTTGAAAAATTTTTGCCATAAATTATACTATTTAATTTAACATTTTATTGTGCAAAAGTACTATGCATTTTTTTATTGTGAAATAACATATTTGTGGTATTTTTGCATTCGAAAAATATAAGAACAGATGCGAAAATTTATATTAGCAGACAATCAGGATATTACCCGTGAAGGGATTGTTTCCATACTCGAACGAAAGGCTATTGCCGACACAATTATACGGGTTTCGAACCGGAAAGAACTGATAGAAGAACTGAAAAATTGCCCCGATGCGGCAGTTATTTTAGATTATACGCTGTTCGATTTCTCGGATTTTCAGATGATGAATACGAAACAAAAATACCATGATTCTATCTGGTTGCTGTTTTCCGACGAACTTTCGAAATATTTTCTCCGGCAGGTTCTTCTGTCGGGAAATTTGTTTAGCGTAGTGATGAAAAACGATTCGATGAACGACATACTCACCGCCCTGAGATGCACGGCTTGCGGAGTAGTCTATCTGTGCGACCTTGCGACGCAAGTGCTTCACGAAGAGGTGTCGGACACAATCAACGATAAACTCACGGCAAGCGAACGTATGGTTCTGCACGAAATCGCTCTGGGAAAAACGACGAAAGAAATTGCATTCGAACACAATCTCAGTTTTCACACTATCAATACTCACAGAAAAAATATCTTCCGAAAACTCGAAATAAACAACATGCACGATGCGGTCAAATATGCTCTCCGTGCAGGAATAATCGATTCGTCGGAATATTACATCTAATTGATTCAAAACGTTTGGAATGATAAATAATACGAAAAAAAACAAGTCGCTGAAACCGTTTACGACCTTCGGATTCGAGGCGAGAGCCCGCTATTTCGCCGCTCCCGAAACTTTGGACGAAATCGAAAACCTGCTCGCCGACGCGCAAAAAAGCGATATACCTTTATTTATACTCGGCGGAGGCAGCAATGTCGTCTTTGCCTGCGATTTCGACGGGCTGGTTATATGTCCGCGAATCGGGGGAATAAAGGTCGTCGATGAAGACGGCGAACATGTTCTGTTGAAAGCCGGCGCCGGCGTCGTTTGGGACGATTTTGTGCGTTATGCGGTGGAACACAATCTCGGAGGGGTCGAAAATCTTTCTGCGATACCCGGAAATGTGGGAGCTTCGCCGGTGCAAAATATCGGAGCGTACGGAATGGAAGCGAAAGATTCGCTCGTCGCTGTGAATGGCGTATTTATTGAAAATGGAAAACAGTTTACGCTGGAAAACGCGGAATGTCGTTTCGCCTATCGGGACAGTATTTTCAAAAACGAGTTAAAGCGTAAAACAGTTGTTACTCACGTCGTTTTCAAACTCTCCAAAAATCCGGAGTACAAACTCGATTACGGCAATCTGAAAGATGAACTCAGTAAGTACGACGAGATTAACCTGCGTCGTATCCGGCAATCCGTCATCGCGATTCGTGCAAGTAAATTGCCCGACCCTAAAGATTTAGGTAATGCCGGTTCGTTCTTTAAAAACCCAATAGTCGACCGGACGGAAGCAAATCGACTGTTGGAACTGTATCCTTCGATGCCGGTCTATCCTGCCGATTCATCCGGCAAAGTGAAACTCTCCGCCGGCTGGATGATAGAAAAATGTTCGCTGAAAGGCTATCGCGAAAACAATATCGGCGTGCACCGTCAACAGGCTTTGGTCTTGGTGAACTATGGCGAAGGTACGGCGTCGGAACTGATTGCCTTCGCGCAAATGATGCAAACAATTGTCTTCGAAAAATTCGGCGTCATAATCGAACCGGAAGTAAATATTATTAATTAGTCCACCAAATAAACATACATTTGCACAATTGCACATTAATATCTACTTTTGCGAAACATATCCGGTCGTTGCCGGCTGTTGCAATATATTTAGAATGACAGGTTTAATTGTTAAACATACAGGGAGCAACTATATGGTTCGTAGCGATGATGGGCAATTATATCTTTCGACGGTGAGGGGTAAATTGCGTCTGAAAGATATGAAAACAACAAATCCCATCGCTGTCGGCGACAAGGTTACTTTTTCCGTAACGTCCCGAAACCAAGGGGTTATAACAGATGTTGCGTCCCGAAAAAACTACATCATACGCCGTTCGACGAATCTTTCGCGTCAGGCGCATATCCTTGCCGCAAATATCGACAAGGTATTCTTGATTGTGACTTTGACGCAACCCGAAACACGTTACGAGTTTATCGACCGTTTTCTCGTGACTGCCGAAGCGTACAAAATTCCCGTATGGATTGTAATAAACAAGATTGACCTTCTAAATACTAACGAATTACAAGAAGAACTTGAGTATTTCAAACACGTATATTCGAGTGCAGGATACACGATTTTAGAAGTCTCGGCGATTGAAAATATAAACCTCGACAAAATAAAATCGGAAATACCAAACAGGATAAGCCTTTTTTCCGGCAATTCGGGAGTAGGCAAATCGACTGTAATGAACAGTCTGTCTCCTGATTTACAGTTGAAAACCGGCGAAATATCTAAGGCTCACAGCAAAGGTACGCATACAACCACTTTCTACGAAATGTTCGAGATTGACAATGGTTTTGTGATTGATTCTCCCGGGATTAAAGGCTTTGGGCTGATTGATATCGACAAATCGGAAGTATATCATTTTTTCCCTGAAATATTCAGAGTGTCTTCCGGTTGCAAGTTCGGGATGTGTAGCCATACTCACGAACCGGAATGTGCGGTGAAAGCTGCTGTCGAATCGGGCGAAATAAGCGAAAGCCGCTACATTAGCTACCTGAAAATCCTCGAAGATGACGATGATAAATACAGGAAAAGTTAAAAACTAAAAATTAAAAACTAAAAGTTAAGAGGGATGAAGTTAATATCATTGAATTTAAACGGAATACGTTCGGCAACGAATAAGGGACTGCTCGATTTCCTGAAACGGGAGAACCCTGATATAGTGTGTTTTCAGGAGATAAAAGCGATGCCTGAGCAAATAAACACACAGGATTTCGAAGATTTGGGATACAATTGTTATTGGTTCCCTGCATTTAAAAAGGGATATAGCGGAACGGCTTTATTGTCACGCATTTTACCGGATTTTGTATCGAAAGGTATTGGCGTTGATTTGTTCGATGCCGAAGGCAGGGTGATACGTGCGGATTATGGGAAGAACACTATGGTATGCGCATATTTCCCTTCGGGTACAACCGGCGAAGAACGGCAATCCGTCAAAATGGAATTTCTCCGGAGTATCACGGCATATTTGAACAAACTGAAAGCCGACCGTCCCAATATTATTTTGACCGGCGATTTCAATATTTGTCACAAACCCATCGACATCAATAACCCGAATAAACATTTGAAAACATCGGGCTTTTTACCCGAAGAAAGGGAATGGTTCGACAATTTTGTCGCTTCGGGATGGATAGACACTTTCCGCGAGTTTTGTAGCGAACCGGAACGTTATTCGTGGTGGAGCTATCGAAGCGGAGCTAAAAGCAAAAATCTCGGTTGGCGAATTGACTATTTCTTAGTCGCCGAGCCGCTAAAACAGCAACTCAAAAATGCCGATATTCTTGATACTGTGACACTGTCCGACCATTGTCCGGTGACGTTGGAAATCGAGGATTGATTTGCGCAAACAACATAATCCTGTAAATTCAGACATGAAAAGCGTCATAATAAACCATTCTGTTTAATTCTAAAATCCTGTAAATTCTGATCCAAAAAGCCGTGTTAAATTGGAAAAGAAAAATATTGCGTAATTTTGTACGCTCAATTTAAAGAAAATGATTTATAAATGCGTATAATTGAGGAATTAAGGGACTTTGCTAATAGCAAGTTAAGGTTTTTTGGACAAGACAAGATACCATATATATTAGCCATTGTTGTCGGATTATGCAGCGGGTTGGCGGCTGTATTTTTGAAATCTGCAATACATTTTGTTAAAGACTGTCTCACCGGCTGGTTCAACGTTGCGCAGGGCAGTTTTTTCTACCTGGCTTATCCCGGAATCGGGATTTTGATAACCGTTATTTTCGTGAAATATTTCGTAAAAGACAGTATCGGACATGGCATAACAAAGGTATTGTATTCGATATCAAGGAATAATTCACAGATAAAGTCGCACAACGTATACAGTTCGATGATAGCGGGGACGTTCACAATCGGGTTTGGCGGGTCGGTAGGAGCCGAAGCGCCTATCGTATTGACCGGTTCGGCGATAGGGTCGAATATCGGCAAATTTTTCCGTCTCAACTACAAGCAAATCACCCTGTTGTTAGGCTGCGGAGCCGCCGGCGCAGTATCGGGGATATTCAAAGCGCCCTTGGCGGGCATCATCTTCACGCTCGAAATCCTGATGCTCGACCTTTCGCTTTCGTCGATTATCCCGCTAATGATTTCGTCCGTAACAGCCTGTGGAATATCGTATCTCATGATAGGCTCCGACGTTGAGTTCGGCAATTCGCTCGAGACCTTCGCGATGGGCAACATACCTTATTATATTGTACTGGGGATTTTCTGCGGGTTTGTATCCCTCTATTTCACACGGGCGACACTGTATTTGGAAAAGAAAATCGCCTTAGTGAAAAACACCGCATATCGCTGGATAATCGGTTCGGTATCGCTTGGCATACTGATATATCTCATTCCGCCCTTGTACGGCGAAGGTTACGACGCCCTGACCTCGATAATGACCGGCAACTCGTCCGAAATCTTCGAACGCAGCATCTTTTACAATATGCAGGACAAAGCATGGCTTTTCGTATTATATCTAATCGGGATAATCATATTCAAGGTATTAGCCATGTCGTTGACCAATGGCAGCGGAGGAGTAGGCGGGACGTTCGGTCCCACGCTGTTTTTGGGCGGTATAGCTGGATTTCTCGTAGCGCGTCTGATAAACCTTTCGGAGATATACGAAGTTCCGGAAAGCAATTTCGCCTTAGTCGGCATGGCGGGAATGATGTCGGGCGTCATGCAGGCGCCGCTGACGGCGATATTCTTGATTGCCGAAATCACAGGAGGTTACACCCTTCTGATGCCTTTGATGGTTGTTTCCGTAATCTCGTTCATCACGATACGGGGCTTTGAGAAATACTCGATATACACAAAACGTCTGGCGCAGTCGGGCGATTTGCTGACGCACAACAAAGACAAAGCCGCGCTTACGCTCTTGAAAGCGTCGGATTTGGTTGAGACCGATTTTGTCAAAATGTTTGCCGACAACACGCTCGGCGAAATGGTGAAAGCCGTATCGTTGTCGAAACGCAACATTTTCCCTGTGATAGGCAGGCGGGGACACATTGAAGGCGTTGTCCTTTTGGACGATATACGCGATGTGATGTTCGAGTCGAAACTCTATTCTTCGACCCTCGTGAAAGACAAGATGCGCCCCGTGTCGGACCTGATACGAATCGACGAACCGATGGAAAACGTGATTCTGAAATTCGAAAGAAGCGGCGCATGGAATCTGCCCGTCGTGAACAAAAAGGACGAATACCTTGGTTTTCTGTCGAAATCGAAAATCTTTTCGGCATATCGCGAACTCTTGAAAGAATTGTATGGAGATGAATAAATTAATAATAAACTAAATATATTCGTATTATGAGAAAAAAAATTGTAGCGGGAAACTGGAAAATGAATACTTCCATATCCAAAGGCGAGCAGTTAGCCGCCGAAATTGTTGAAAAATCGAACGGAACGGAAGGCGTTTTACTTATAGTCGCTCCGCCGTTTACACACCTGACGAAAGTCGCAGACAAGCTGAACGGCTCGAAAGTTGCTTTAAGCGCGCAGAATTGCGCCGCCGAAACTTCGGGCGCATACACCGGCGAGGTAGCTGCGTCGATGATTGCCGATACCGGCGCCGAATACTGTATCTTAGGGCACTCGGAACGCCGTGAATATTACGGCGAAACCGACGAAACGCTAAACAAAAAGTTAGCGCAATGTTTTGCCAACAACCTGACCCCAATCTTCTGCGTCGGCGAACGGTTGGCGGAAAGAGAAGAAAACCGTCATTTCGACGTAATCGAAACACAGTTGCAAAACACGATATTCAACCTTAGCGAAGA
>JAIRLF010000031.1 GCA_031259655.1 Prevotellaceae bacterium | reverse complement strand
TTTTAAGAGTATAAACACAAAAAAACAGAACGAGAATAATGGAATGTATTAGTTTAAATAGAACCGCACACGCACAGTTTCGCACCCGAAACACACGAAAAGAAGCCTTACATAACAGGCTGACGCCATCGTCATTGGCGTTGACGCCATCGTCATTGGCGTTGACGCCATCGTCATTGGCGTTGACGCCATCGTCATTGGCGTTGACGCCATCGTCATTGGCGTTGACGCCATCGTCATTGGCGTTGACGCCATCGTTATTGGCGTTGACGCCATCGTCACCGGCGTTGACGCCATCGTCATTGGCGTTGACGCCATCGTCACCGGCGTTGACGGCATTTCGACTGAAAACAAATATTTATGTAATTGATAAACAAATAAACGTATTATTTAATTTTAAATTAATGTTAGTATGAATTCTAATGGAGATTGGTTGCCTCGCAACCACGAAGGACTGTGCAATCAGGCAAATGACACAGTCGATTATTTGACCGCCGATGTTCTTAACAGAATCGGGATAACAGGTTCGTCGTTGAATTGGTACAACACCGATTTTATTCCGAAACACGACGCTCTGAATCTCGCTTTCGATAACTGGAAAAATCCGGCGGAACGGACTAAAGTTATAACTGCCGCTTTTATTACGGCAGAAAACGAGTTCAAGCCGTTGTACAGGAAGCTGTACATCGGATTTCTTAAGGGTAACCCGCTCGTGACCGACGAAGATTTGGTCGCTATGGGTTTGCCGAAACATTCGACCGGCGCGAAGACGCCGCCGACGCCGCCGACAGATGTCGTCGAGGCAACGACGGATACGTCGAAACCCGGAATCGTAGGAATAAATTTCCGCACTAAGAACGCTAAAGGTACGGCGAAACCAAAGCATGTACGAGGAGCCGAAATCGTGTCGGCTGTGCTCGACACGCCGCCGACGGACTGGGCGCAACTTACTCACAGTTCGTTCGACACGAAAACGCCCGCGCAACTCGTCTTCACCGGCGAGCAACGCGGTAAAACGCTGTACTTCGCACTCCGTTGGGAAAACAACGTCGGCGAAAAAGGTCCTTGGAGCGAAATTTACAGCGCTATCATTCCGTAATGGATGATGTGTGGGTATGATGTAGGGACGGGGCTTGCCCCCGCCCTTACCTCCGCCCCAACCTCCGCTCTAATGCCGATAAATTTACAGTTAAAAACTAATTCTGTTGTGATACGGTTGGCGAGTGGGGGTAATTTGGCGGTGAATTAAAGAATTAACAATTTGGCGATAGCTGCTATAATCAGTTATTCGCAGCGCGTCGCCCTTCGCTCTTCATTTTCAATCTTGGTGGTGGTTGGGGTTATTTGGTGGTTGGTGTAATTCACATGTTGTAAGCGGTTTTTTATTAATACATTTTTATTTTATATGGTATAAGTGGTTGGGGGTCGGTGGAGGATGGTTGGCATAATTCACATGTTGTAAGTGGTTGGTGGTCGGAGGAGGTGGTTGGTATAAATTGGTATTCTATTAATCCATATTAAATACTTGGTTGGTGGTCGGGGAAGGCGGTTGGTATAAATTTGAGCATTTTGTCTGTGGTTGGTGGTCGGGGGTGGATGGTTGGTATAAATTGCTGTTAATTCTTAATACAATTGATAGTTTGATAATGTGATAAGTGGTGGTGGTCGGTGGTTGGTGGCTGGTATTATTTTGTGGTTATTTAATGCATTTCATGTTTTGTAAATGGTTGGGGATTGGAGGTCGGTGGCTGGTGGTTGGTATTATTTGTGACGCACATTTATGAATTAATAAATTAATGAATTAAAAGGAAAAAGAAAAGTAAGAAACAGGATTATGTTAATAAATATTATTAATAAGGATTTGAAATTAAATGCGGAGACGCAATATGCGGAGACGCAATACGTGGAGACGCAAAATATTGCGTCTCTACAAATCGACGCCATCCACAGCGTTGTCCGGCGCAGAGGACGCCGTGGAGACGCCGTGGAGACGCAATATATTGCGTCTCTACAAATCGACGGTCGCAGACCGTTTAAAACCGCTTGTTAATATAAGTCATTCTGTTCCATTCTAAAATTCTGTAAATTCTGCTCCGGAAAGCGTCATTATAAGCATGCGTCAGCCAAACTTTTAGTTTTTAGTTTTTAGTTTTTAGTTTTTTTGAACGATATTTTATTTTCCGTACCATTTCGGAGGCGTTTTATATTTTTTCGATGAGTAATGATTATCATCGTCGAAGCGATGATGCTGAAACATTGCAGCGTAATGCTTGCCATTTTTAACGTCATACCAAACAGGAATATCACAAATATCGGAAACATGAGCGCCGCCATAATAGAACTCAGCGACACATAGCGTGTTATCAGGAAAGTCACGAGAAACACGGCAAGCGCCATCAACATCGGATACGGAGATATCGCAACCAATACGCCGGCGACTGTGGCAACGCCTTTTCCGCCCTTAAACGATGCGAATACGGGGAAAATATGACCGATAACGGCGCAAATTCCAAGCGCAATTTCGTAACCCGTATACAGTTCGGGATTGACCATGTAGTCGAGAGCCGTGAACCGTATAAACTGCACCGCTATCAATCCCTTCAAAAAATCGAAAGCGAAAACGGGTAATGCAGCTTTAGGTCCTAAGACCCGCAGGATATTTGTTGCGCCCGCATTACCGCTTCCATGTTCGCGGATATTAATTCCATGTCGAGTACGCGCAATCCACACCGCACTCGAAATCGACCCTAACAAATAGGCCGTAGCTAATCCTATAAAATACACAACTTTGTCCATTCTAATTCACAAATTTGTTGCAGCAAAATTAATCATTTTTCAGTTATATCAATCCAATCGAAGCGGTTTTGGATATAGTTCATAAATCGGAGGAAATCATCTTTCGAAACGGTAATCGAGGCAGTGTTGACACATGGGTGAAAACTCAGCCGTTCGGCGTTTTCGAGGTTTTTATCCAGAAAAACACGCACATGATGTTCGTCATCGTGAATCAACCCGAAAGGCGTTACCGAGCCGGGCCTTACGCCGAGATATTTCATCATCCGTTGTTCGGAAGCGAAACTCAACTTACCCTGTTTCAATTGTTTTTCGATTCGATGAATATCCATATTACATTCGCAGTCAAGAATAACAAGATAATGTTGATTGCCCTTGTGATTGCGAAAGAACAGATTTTTGCAATGTTTAGCATCGTGTCCCGCCCAGTATTGTTTAGCGATTTCGATAGTCGGTGCAGGCGGATGTTCCAGATATTCGAACCTTATATTCAGTTCGTCGAGCAATTGATACAATTTTTTTTCTCCATTCATACAGTCAGTTACGTAAAGAAAATTTTGCTTCCTCCCAGATTTCGTTCATCTCGTCCAAAGTCATAGATTTCAATGAACGTCCCTGCCGGATAGTTTTGTTTTCGAGATAAGTGAAACGGTCGATAAATTTACGGTTTGTACGTTCCAAAGCCGTTTCGGGGTTAACTCCGTAAAGTCGTGCGGCGTTGACAATTGAAAACAACAAATCGCCAAATTCGGCTTCTGTTTTATCCTTATCCATTTCGTTGATTTCGTGTAATAATTCCTGTTTTTCTTCCTCGAATTTATCCCATACCTGTTCTTTTTGCTCCCAATCGAAACCTACGGCGGCGGCTTTGTCCTGTATTCGTTCGGCTTTGATAAGTGCGGGCAAGGAAACGGGCACGCCGGAAAGAACGGTTTTGTTTCCGTCTTTTTCTTTGATTTTCAATTGCTCCCAATTTTTAGTTACTTCGTCGGAAGTGTCGGCTTTCACTTCGCCGAACACATGCGGATGCCGGTAAATAAGTTTGTCGCATAGAGCGTTGATAACGTCCGAGATGTCGAATTTCTCCTGTTCGCGGGCTATTTTCGCATAAAACACAATATGCAGCAACAAGTCGCCGAGTTCCTTTTTGATATCATTGAAATCGCCTCGAACGACAGCGTCCGAAAGTTCGTAAGTTTCTTCAATCGAAAGAGTTCGCAGCGAGTCTATCGTTTGTTCCCTGTCCCATGGGCATTTTTCGCGCAATTCGTCGAGAATATCCAACAGTCTTTCGAAAGCCGGCAAATGTTTTTTGTTGTCCATCATTGTTTATTTTGTTTTATCCACGAATCTTTGAGCGTAACGGTACGGTTAAATATCAGTTTGTCAGGGACAGAATCGTAATCGGGATAAAAATATCCGATACGTTCGAACTGTACGCACTCGTTGATGTTTTTCAACGAAGTTTCGGCAAAAGCGGTTATTGCAGTCAGCGATTCGGGATTGAGATAATCCGTATAAGACTTGTCTTCAGGAAGAAGGTCCATGTGACTTTCTGTAAACAATCTGTCGTATAAACGGACTTCCACCGGCACAGCTTCGTTGATATTAACCCAGTGTATCGTTCCTTTTACTTGTCTCGCGCTGTTGTTACCGCTTTTAGTTTCGGGGTCGTAGGTACACCGCAACTCTACAATTTCGCCCTTGTCGTTCTTTACGACTTCTTCGCATTTGATGATATATGCGTATTTCAGACGGACTTCGCATCCGGGAGCTAAACGGAAATATTTTTTTGGCGGCGCTTCCATAAAATCATTCTTTTCGATGTATAATTCGCGTCCAAAAGTGATTTCGCGCGTTCCGGCTTCGGGATTTTCGGGGTTATTGATTGCGTGCAGTATTTCGGTTTGCGATTCGGGATAATTGATAATCACGATTTTCAACGGGTCAAGCACGGTAAATCGGCGTTCGGCGCGTTTGTTTAAGTCTTCGCGCACACAATTTTCCAAAAGCGAAAGTTCTATTGTGTTCTGACGTTTCGCAACACCCACTTTTTCGGCAAAATTGCGGATGCTTTCGGGAGTGTAACCTCTACGCCTCAACCCGCAGATAGTCGGCATTCGCGGGTCGTCCCAACCGGAAACAATGTTGTTTTTAACCAGTTCCAACAGTTTACGTTTGCTCATGACTGTGTATGTAAGATTCAGTCGTGCAAATTCGTATTGGCGCGAGGGGAATATTTCGAGCTTTTCGATAAACCAGTCGTAGAGCGGACGGTGAATATCGAACTCCAAAGTGCAGATGGAATGTGTGATATGCTCGTAAGAATCCGATTGTCCGTGAGCGTAATCGTACATAGGATAGATGCACCATTTGTCGCCTGTGCGATGGTGATTTGCATGTATTATTCTGTACATAATCGGGTCGCGCATCATCATGTTCGGGTGCGCCATATCGATTTTTGCACGCAGGACTTTTTCGCCGTCCTTAAATTCTCTGGCACGCATACGTTCAAATAAATCAAGGTTTTCGCTCACAGGACGGTCGCGAAACGGACTGTTTACGCCGGGTTGAGTGATTGTCCCCCGATTGATGCGTATATCCTCCTGATTTTGTTCATCGACATAAGCCAAACCTTTGCGTATCAAGTCTTGCGCCCAAACGTAAAGTTGTTCGAAATAGTCGGACGCATAATATTCTGCAACCCATTTGAATCCTAACCATTGAATGTCTTCTTTGATAGAATCAACATATTCAACATCTTCTTTGACAGGATTGGTGTCGTCGAACCGCAGGTTGGTCTTACCGCCGTATTTCAATGCAAGTCCGAAATTGAGACAGATAGATTTCGCGTGTCCGATATGCAAATATCCGTTCGGTTCCGGCGGAAAACGTGTTAAAACGGAATCATATTTTCCCTCATTCAGGTCATGCTCAACTATCTCCTCGATAAAATTTAATGCTTTATTCTCTTCTGACATATTCTTTTAATTCATTATTTATTACTATATTATCGCCCTCTTATCTAATGAAAAACCTTATCGAAGAAGATAATATCGGACTGCAAAATTATAAATAATTTTAATATTGCGTATGATAAAGCATAGAAATGGGTGTACGACAAAATTCC
>JAIRLF010000180.1 GCA_031259655.1 Prevotellaceae bacterium | reverse complement strand
GGTTCTAGTAAAACCTGTTGCAAACATAAACAAAGCCCACGCTTAAACGTGTGTTTTGCTGTTTTGCCTTGCAACAGTTCATTTGAAATTTACTAGATTTTGAGGTGAACAATACGGCTAAAACGCATCTATATATCCTTTTACATCTTCATGTCTTTACATTTTCATATCATATTTCTATTAAAATTATGGATACAAAAGTAATCAAAAAGTTTATATAGCAAAACGCGGGCTAAAAATATTTATTTATGTCTGATGAAAAAAAGAACGTGTCATTAAATTTCGGCGCAAAAGTAATATGCGAATGCGTCAAAACATGGCGGAAGCAGACGGATTTTCCGTAAAGTTCACAATTTCTCCAGCGCTTTTGTGTGAATGGCTTTCAATTCGTCTATCAGACGCGCGGGCGCTATTACTTTGAGCGTGTCGCCGTACGAAAGCAGTTCCATTACGAAATCGAGGGTCAGATAAACTTTCAGACGGATACGAAGTTCGGCGTTCGAATCTTCGATGATTTCCTGCGTGTGATGAAGCGGCAGGGATTTGATATATTTCCCCTGAAACGAATCAAACGACAGGATGACTTCGCTCGGCTTTTCGTCGGCGGACATCGAAACGCCATAACAGTATTTGAGATGACTGTTGATGTCGAAATATTCGTCGGCGGAAAAATTCGCAGTTAATATTTTCAGTCCGGACAGACGGTCTAACGCATAACATTTTATTCGTCCGTCGTGGATGTCTTTTGCGAAAAGATACCAGCGATTTTTAAATTCTTTCAGCGCCAGCGATTCGACAGTGCGTTCGTCGGGTGTGTCCCTGTAATATTTCTGGTAATGGAACGTGATTTGCAGACGGTTTTTAATGGCGTGTAACAATCCGTAAATGTGTTCGATTCCTTGCGACTGCTGTTTTTCCATGTGGAGATAAGGCGCTTGCCGTTCGCGTATTTTCAATGTGTGGAACATGTTGAACGCTTCGAGCATACGCCCGTTTATTTCCGGTTCATAGTCTTCTTCGATAAAATACAGGTTGTTCGAACGGTTACATTTGATATAAATGCCGTATAAAGAACCTATATCGTCCAAATCGCGCAGAAATGTGCGCCTCGAAATGTTGAGATTATATCCCTGCAATTGCGATTCCCGTTCGAGATAGTCCGAAATCTCCTCAAACGAGGCGAATTTGGCTCTTTTTATTTTTTCGATAATCAAATACTGACGCTTAATTGTTTCTAATTTTGACATAATTCTAAATTCTAATTAATTTTTCGGCAAAGGTACGGCGCAGATACGTCAAAACATGGCTGATGAGTTAAAAACTAAAAATTAAGAACTAAAAGTGGCTAACTCCCCGCATTGCCCGTCAGGGCATTCATATCAATAGAAACATGCGTAACCACACCATTCTAAAACCTCGTTAGAGGTTTCACATTGTTTATTGTTCATAGATTGTGTGTAGGGGCGGATTTGAAACCCGCCCCTACGGAGAACCGTGTTTCGAAAATCCGGAAAAGGTGAACGGAGATGATGATGAAACGGTAGGGGGCGAAAAATTTTTCGCCCCCCTACAACAAACAGGAAGCGCCGTAGCAACGCTTCCTGAAAAAAACCTGTCCACAATAATTCCGACACTATTTGATATTACCTATTCGATATTAAAAGTAACATTTTTTCTGCCGGCATAAGCGCCCTTGCCTACGATACCGATTTCGGCTACACCGCGTTCGATATTGTTTTTGTAGACAAGAGAAAAATCTTTGGCGAAAGTAAGTTCGACCTCGCCGAGATGCACAACGGGGATTGGAGTAATCGCCTTTCCTGTGTACGCCTGAACGGGAACAGGAGCCACATTTGCCGTCTTGACGCTTTTTGGAGCGGGATGATGGTTGTGGTCGTTGAAATAGGCAATCTGCGTATTCAGCCGGTTGATGAACTCGGTATAAGCGCCGGTCGTATCGAGCGTAGCCGCCGAGTTGATGTGAGCGGTCATGTCGCGATAGACGAGTTCTATCTCCTTGCGTATATCGCGCAGACGCTGTTGCGGTTTGTCGGACTGTTCGACATTACGCCGTTTCAGTAACTGTTCGAAGTCGGCAACGGCTTCGGCGAGTTCGGAAATCCAGGGCGTGAGACCAAGCAGATTTACCTTCGTAGAATATTCGGGCGACTGAAACTCGTCAACCAGAATACCGATAGCGGCAGCCTCTTCTTCGTACGACTTGTTGGGGATATCGCCAAAGGCTTCAAGCCTCAACGATAAACTCTGCGCTGCTGCTACAATGTTGGGGTCGAAATGGTACAGCGCGGCGCGCACCGTTTCGTTTATCCCAATAATCAGACGGTCGTCGCGATGGTCGGCGGCGGCAATCTGTTCCGTATAATCGCTGCTCTTTTGAGCATCGACTATTTGCTTCTCCTGCGCAAGCAGGTCGGAAAACCTGCTGTAAAACGCTGCTACGACGTTTTTTACCGCAGAATATTCAGCCAGTAACTGGTCGAACAAACTTAAAAACCTGTAATGCGCTTCTCCGCGCAAATACCTAAACAAAATTGTAATAATTTTTTTCATATAAAACAATATTTATTTATTAATTAGATAAAAAGGGGTTATATATAGAGCCGGCAATATGCCGGAGGGTTGCAATTTGGTGAAAAACTTTTGGTTTTTGTGGAATACATAGTGTAGCTGGCGTCCCGTGGTCGCCGGGAACAAAAATACATAGTGTAGCTGGCGTCCCGGGGTCGCCGGGAACGAAATTACATAGTGTAGCTGGCGTCCCGTGGTCGCCGGGAACGAAATTACATAGTGTAGCTGGCGTCCCGTGGTCGCCGGGAACGAAATTACATTATGTATTCCACTTTTTTTGGTATCCGACGTAAAAAATGCTTGGGTTATTTTTGTGTATATAACGTTTTGTACGGTGTTCTCCTTATACGCATATCTCTCTAATCCCGTGAATGACACGAATATTTGAGATTCCTTATGTAATATACCGTCCATTTTTATGATACATCTGCAATTATTTTTCGGGTGCAAATGCCACGCATATTTTTTTAGTTTCCGCCGTATTTAGGCGTATCCATGCCTTACCTTTGCGGCAATTAAAAAAATTGCAGATAAAGAGATGTCTAATTCTTACAAACATTATCCTTTCATGGTCATGTACAACAGGAGCGACAAGCGCGCCCGTTCGCTCGCCAACAGGAGATTGCGAAGTGCAAACCGACTTGTGACCGAAGACAGGGAAATCTACAAGACGCTCAGAGAAGTGTCCGACGTGTGGTGTTTCCCTTCGGACGGGCTTGGCTGTTGGGGTTACAACCTGAACAACGAAGTTCGGGAATTACAGGCATCGCTGGACGCTACAATGAATTGCTTCGACGAAGACCTCGATTGGAATATCATCGAACTGCTGGAATTTTTGGGGTTGGAACCGTGCCTCGAAAATCTGGAGAAGGTGAGCGGAGCGGATGTGGCGGAATTTGTCCGTCTCAAACGAAAGAAGAAGATGATGATGAAACGGTAGGGGCGAAAAATTTTTCGCCCTCAACAACACCCTCAACAACACCCTCGACAATGCCCTCGACAACCACAGCCTTATCCCGACGGCGACCCGCCTTTGCCCGTCAGGACATTGTCGTTGTAGGGGCGTATCGCATACGCCCCTGTCGTATAATGCCCTTGTCGTCTCTGTGCAGATATTGTTGGGCGTATGCAATACGCCCCTACCGGTTATCTACACCCTCCGCAACCTTTTTGCTGCCGATTTAATTTTTTTTACTTACTTGCGACATATTTTGGCGTGATGGCGTTTTACCTTTGCGCCGAATTTGTGAGGTAAAAAAGGAAAACGGAGATACGGGATTGTGTTGTCGATGAAAGACATTCTCATGATTGCGGCTGTTTACGACGATTGTAAATTCAGAAAAAAAGTTCAGACAAAGGCGCGCGTCAGACAATTCTGAAAATTCTAAAATTCTGAAAATTCTGATAGAAAATATATAAATGATGTGTATAAATGATTTTTTACTTTTGATGTGTAACAGTTTGTTTGCCGGAGACGCGGCAAACGCCAAAGTAATAGCATCCGGCAAAACGGGCGACTGCTCATGGACGCTGACCGCAGACGAGGTCCTGACTGTTAGCGGTAACGGCGCTATGGATGATTACGAAGAAGACAACACCGCGCCATGGTATACTTACGCCATACAAACTGCGGTTATAATGCAAGGCGTCACGAGTATTGGCGGGTGGGCTTTTTACGATTGTAGCCGCTTGACCTCAATAATCATTCCCGACTCGGTAACAAGTATTGGCGATAAGGCTTTTTCCCGTTGCAGCGGTTTGACCTCAATAATCATTCCCGATTCGGTAACGAGTATTGGCAATGCTTTTTTCGGTTGCAGCGATTTGACTGCTATCAATGTTGAGGAATCCAACACTGCCTACTCCTCTGCCGACGGCGTATTATTCAATAAAGACGGGACAACGCTGACAGTTTGCCCGTACGGCAAAAACGGAAATTACAGCATTCCCGATTCGGTAACAAATATTGGAGAGCGTGCTTTTGCCGGTTGCTACGGTTTGACCTTGATAATCATTCCCGATTCGGTAACGAGTATTGGCGATTACGCTTTTGCCGGTTGCAGCCGCTTGACCTCAATAATCATTCCCGATTCGGTAACAAGTATTGGTGAGAATGCTTTTTTCTGTTCCAGCGGCTTGACTTCGATAATCATTTCCAATTCGGTAACGAGTATTGGTGAGAATGCTTTTTTCGATTGCCGCCGCTTGACTGCTATCCATGTTGAGGAATCCAACACTGTCTACTCCTCTGTCGCCGGCGTGTTATTCAATAAAGACAGGACAACACTGATTGTTTGCCCGTGCGGCAAAAACGGAAATTACAACATTCCCGATTCGGTAACAAGTATTGGCGATTCTGCTTTTCGGTGGTGCCGCAGGTTGACCTCAATAACCATTCCCGATTCGGTAACAAGTATTGGCGATTCTGCTTTTTCCACTTGCAGCCGCTTGACCTCAATAATCATTCCCAATTCGGTAACGAGTATTGGCGATTCTGCTTTTTCCTGTTGCAGCGGCTTGACCTCAATAATCATTCCCAATTCGGTAACGAGTATTGGTGATAGGGCTTTTGCCAATTGCAACGGTTTGACCTCAATAATCATTCCCGATTCGGTAACAAGTATTGGTAATTCTGCTTTTGACGGTTGCAGAGACTTGACCTCGATAATCATTCCCGATTCGGTAACAAGTATTGGCGATTGCGCTTTTTCCGATTG
Source organism: Prevotellaceae bacterium (assembly GCA_031259655.1). Lineage (GTDB taxonomy): Bacteria > Bacteroidota > Bacteroidia > Bacteroidales > UBA932 > JAIRLF01. The sequence continues at coordinate 131 of JAIRLF010000180.1, read as the reverse complement.
CAGCGGCTTAACTTCAGAACTCCAATACTACCCCTCCATTTACAGGAAACAAACAGATTTGTTCGCAAAGAAAAAAAGCAATAAATTTGCAAAAAAATTCGAATTATGAGTCAATTATTATTACCGTTATT
>JAIRLF010000155.1 GCA_031259655.1 Prevotellaceae bacterium | reverse complement strand
TGTTTTCAATTTTCTTTTTCCACCCGTTTCACGCTGTCCATACCTTTAATTTGTTGGACGGTATTGATGAGCAGGTTCAGGTCTTCGAGGTCGTGCACATACAGTTCGATAAATCCTTCGAAGATACCGTCGTGGCTTTCGATATTCAGTTTTCGGATATTGACGTTCAGGCGGTCGGCGATGATATCCGTCAGTTCCCGTAAGATTCCGAGCCGGTCGATACCTCTGATTTCCAGAATAGCGAGGAACGAGAGGATTTTGTGTACGCTCCATTGCGCATTAACGATTTTGTCGGCGTGTTGAGCGGCGAGTTTTATTGCCGTTTCGCATTTTCGTTTGTGTACGGTTACAATAGACGTCGAGCTGTCGGTAAAACCGATGATTTCGTCGCCGGGGATAGGTTTGCAACATTCGGCGATTTTGTACGAGAGGTCGTCTTTCAAGAGGTAGGTCGATTTGGGATTAATTTTTTCGGTCTTTTCGGTTTGTTGTTGTTTTTCTTCCACTAATTTTCTCAGGTTCTTTATTTTATTTCGTCCGCCCAGACCGAGTTGCATACTCCAGTACTGCACCCATTTTTGCGGAGTATTTTCGCGAATCACTTTATTGAAATTGTCTAACGACAGCAGACCTGCGCCCACGTTGCTAAACAGTTCGTCCTTGTTCGTCTGTTTATACGCCTCTATCAGTTTTCGATATGTTCGTGCGCTTGGCTGTATTCCGAGGTCGGCAAGTTTTGTATCGATAATTTCCTTACCTTTTTTGCTGTGTTCCTTAACTTCGGATTTCAGAGCCGTTTTAATCAGGTTTTTTGCTTTGACGGTTGTAACGAAATCGAACCATTCTTTTTTAGGTTTTTGTGTTCGGGTAGTGATAATTTCCACCTGGTCGGTGCTTTTCAGCACATGATTCAGAGGCACAAGTTTATAATTGACCTTTGCAGCAATGGCGTGATTTCCGATGTGCGAGTGGATATCGTATGCAAAATCGAGGGCGGTAGCGCCTTTCGGCAGTTTTCGCTGTTCGCCTTTGGGAGTAAACACGTATATTTCGGGCTGGAGAAGATTGGTTTTGAAATGGGAGACAAAGTTTTCGGCATTTTCTTCGTTATTCATCAGGTTTTCTCTCACCTGCAACAACCAGTTGTCCAATTCTTTTTTCGACTGTCCCGACATCTTGTATTTCCAGTGAGCGGCGATACCTCTTTCGGCGATATCGTCCATTCGTTCGGTTTTTATCTGCACTTCGACCCATACCCCTCCGGGTCCCATGAGAGTACAGTGCAAAGCCTCGTAACCGTTAGCTTTCGGAGTGCCCACCCAGTCGCGAAGACGTTCGAGTTTGGGGCGGTAGATTTCCGTTACCAGCGAATATATCGCCCAGCACTGCGTTCGTTCGGGGAGATTGCTGTTGGGTTTGAAAACGATACGTATTGCAAACAAATCGTATACCTCTTCAAAAGGCACGTTCTTGCTTTGCATCTTGCGCCATATCGAATACACCGATTTAAAACGGCTGTTGATAACAAATTCGATTTCGGCTTCTTTCAGTTTCTCAATAATTGGAGTTTCAAAATTTTGGATAAACGTCCCGCTTTCGATTTCTTTCTTATCGATTTTCTCTTTGATTTCCTTGTAAGCCGCCGGTTCGTAGTATTTGAGGCTAAGGTCTTCGAGTTCGGTTTTGATTTTGTAGAATCCAAGCCGTTCGGCAAGAGGGGCAAACAGGTAGAATGTTTCGCTTGCAATCTGAAACTGTTTACGTTCGGACATCGCGTCGAGCGTCCGCATATTGTGAAGCCTGTCGGCAAGTTTAATCAGGATAACGTTGATATCGGTAATCAGAGTGAGAAGAATTTTCTTGAAATTCTCTGCCTGTTTCGACTGTGTTTTGTCGAACACGCCTTCGATTTTCGTCAGTCCGTCGACCAGTTCGGCGACCTTATCGCCAAAGCTGAATCGAATATCTTCGACCGTATAATCGGCGTCTTCGACAACATCGTGAAGCAAAGCGGCGCATATCGCGTCCTCGCCCAGCCCGATTTCTTTCACTACAATCATCGCCACGGTCAAAGGATGCAGGATATACGGTTCTCCGGCTTTACGGCGCACTCCCATGTGGGCATGGTTTGCAAAATCGAAGGCTTTACGGATACGGTTTTTCGATTCTTCCGTGCAGTTTTGGCAATTCGACAACAAGTCCGCCAGCTGTTTGCTTATCAATTTTTTTTCGCTGTTTGTCTGTAACGACGATGTTTCCATTTCTTCTTTTCCTTAGTTATAATATGTTATTTTTCTTTCGCGTACAAAAATATTTCCCGAATAGCTGTATTCCACGCACAAAATCCAGTTTCCGTTCGAATCGTAAGTGTAATCGTATTGCGTTTTTTTTATATCGCCGGTGTTATCAACCTCCTGTGTCGTAATCACATTTCCATAATCATTGTAACGATAACGCTTTTCGGAAACAAAGTTTGTGCCTTTATATGTTTTCACACTTGAAATTCGGCTGTTTATGTCGAATCGATACTGATAATTAAACTCATCGCCGGATTCGAGTTTTTCGCCTGCCGAATACCTGTAATTTGTTTCACGGTAGCCGTTTTCGTAGAATACGGTTTTATTAAGCAATTGATTTCCGGAATTGTACCAAAACTTTGATTTTGAAATCAACTTGCACGAATCGGCATATTTTTCTTCGGAAAGCAAACGGTTTCCGGCATATCTCTTATTAATGCGATTCGTCGGATTGCCCTGTTCGTCAAAAACATCTACTACAGTAAGAGAATCGCTTACGTATTTGTATTTCATCAAACAGTATCCGGGTTCTTTAAACGCAAACGGGAAGTTTTCGTTTATGGAATCCGGTTTTGTAAGGTTTACAGTCGAATCGCAGGGTGATTTGCCGTAATAAAAAACTTTTTCAATCGATTTATATCTGCAATCGTAATGAAATTGATATCGGCAACGATAGATTTTTTTATATAAAACAATACTGTCGAACGAATTGTATGCGAGATAAAAACTTTCGTCCATAGATTTCACTCTAAATCGTAAACCTAACGAATCGGCGTCGCTGACAATGATGCGTTCGCTGCACGAGGCAAACAGTGCGAGCGCTGCAATTATCCGGTATGTTTTTATACAATTCATTGACGATTAAGTGTGTTTACTCGGATTTTTCGTCTTCGTTCGGACAGTTAAATATCGACATGTCTATGCTTGGCGGAATTTCGAACTTGTCCGTATCGCGGATAGGGATTTTCTTGTCTGCCAGAACTTTTTTCATAAACATCCCCCATATCGGCAACGACATTCGCGCTCCGTCGCCGAGAAGATACGAACCTCGGTCTTCGTTGCCTACCCACACGCCGACAGTCAGTTTCGGGACATATCCGATAAACCATCCGTCGGAATTGTTGTTCGTTGTTCCGGTTTTACCGGCTACCTCCATCGAATAAGGCACGTACTGCCTTACGCGCGTTCCTGTTCCGCCAAGCGTTACGCCCTGCATGAGGTTGACTGTGGTATAGGCTGTTTCTTCGCTGATAACTTCTTTCCTGTCGGGAACAAACGAGGCTAACCGGTTTCCGTATTTATCCTCTATATGAGACACAAGGAACGGATATGTGTACATTCCCTTGCTCGGAAAGACATTGTAGGCAGCCGTCATTTCGGCAATCGACATGTCCGAGGCTCCGAGGCAGATAGACGGCGTGGGGAGCATGTGTCCCGTAAGCCCGAACTTGTGGCAGATGTCCGCCAGTGCGCGGGGCGGGATACGCTGTATCAGATATGCCGATACGTTATTGCTGCTCAATGCCAAAGCCAGCTTCAGGGTTATTTCCTTACCGATATATTCTTCTTTTTCGGAAGTTTCGGGCGACCAGACGCCTCCTTCGGGCAAGGGAATCGTCTGAGTGTTGTTGAACACTACGGAACACGGATTCCATCCTTCCTCAAATGCAAGGGTATAAAGGAAGGGCTTGATTGTCGAACCGATTTGCCGGCGTCCCTGCCAGACATTATCGAATTTGAAATACTTGAAATTGTGCCCTCCGACGTATGCTTTTACTCTCCCCGTATTCGGCTCGATTGCCATAAACGCCACGCGAAGAATAGATTTGTAGTACCATATCGAATCGAGAGGCGTCATGACGGTATCGACTTCGTTGTTTTTGCCTTTCCAGGAGAATACGGTCATCGGAACTGTGTCGTTGAAGCTTTTCATGATTTCGGATTCCGAATATCCGGCGTTTTTCATCGAACGGTATCTGTCGCTGTTGCGTATTGCCCGCGAGATGCTTCCGTTTACGTCCGATTCTTTTATTATGTTCGAAAAGGGGAAATGCCGCCGGTATTTTTTTGTGCCGTTGAACTGTGGCTGAAGCGTTTTCGAGAGATGTTCCGTTACTGCTTCTTCGGCATACTGCTGCATTTTGGCGTTGACGGTAGTGTATATTTTCAATCCGTCGCGGTCGATGTTGTACGGACGTCCGTTGACTAAGTTTTTGTTACACCAGCCGAACAGGGGATTTTTCTCCCACTGTATCGAATCGGCGACATATTCTTCGCGGGTTCTGTATCTGTAGTTCCGGATGTCGGGTTTTTGCATTTTCATTATCTGCCTGAGTGTTTCGCGGAAATATGTGCCGTAGCCGGTGTTGTGATTTGCAAGTTTGAAGTTGAGTTTGATGTCGAGTTTCGCAATGGAATCGTATTTTTTCCTGTCTAAATATCCGTATTTAACCATCTGACTGAGGACAACGTTTCGCCTGTCCTTAGCGCGCTGCGGATGTTTCACCGGATTGTACCACGACGGGGCGTTGAGTATGCCGACCATCAATGCTGCTTCTTCGAGTTTCAACTCGGAGGGGAGTTTGTTGAAATATGTCTGAGCGGCGGTGCGAATCCCGTACGATTCGTATCCGAAAGGAATGGTGTTGAAATACATGGTAACGATTTCCGTTTTGGTGTAATTCCGTTCGAGATTGACCGCCGTTACCCATTCCTGCAGTTTCTGTATCGCCCGCTTGATGCGGCTGCGGCTGCGTTCGGAGTAGAGGTTCAACGCCAACTGCTGGGTGATGGTGCTGCCGCCTCCGTACTTGTTGTTCCTGCCCAGAATGGTCTTGAACAGTACCCGCGCCAGACTGCGATAGTCGATTCCCGAATGGTCTAAAAATCTTGCGTCTTCCGTCGCAATAAGCGCCTTTACCAAATGCGGCGATAACTCCTTGTATTCAATATGCGAACGGTTTTTTAACGCATATTTCCCTAAAATAACGTAATTGCCGCTCCCGTCTTCGGCATATATTTCGGTTGCCAACTCGCTCTGCGGATTTTCTAACTCCTCGAACGTCGGCATCTTTCCAAATACTCCCCAGTTTATCAAAATTATCATCAATAAAAGAACCACAAAGGGAAATAACGCTACCCCCCATATCCACCTGACTAACCTCTTTTTTAACTTTATACTCATAGAATTACAACTATAATATACCTTTCTTGTAGTTTGCAAAGGTAATGATTTTTTTTATAAGTTATCAGAATTTTCAGAATGACATTGTAAACCCTTCTGTTCAATTCTAAAATTCCGTAAATTCTGAATCGCCGGAAGTCGTTCCGGTAACAATGAATTGTTGCGCATTTGCATCCAAAACACCAAAACTAAACATCAATAAATGTCCTTGTTTTTTAAACAATATTTTGACTTATCATCCGGTTCTATGTACGCTTACTATCGAATAAACCATTGTATTCATTTCAGTGTGTCGCGGGTTTCGTTGTCTCGAACAAAATAAAGGGAAAATAAACATAAATCAGCCAAAAAAGTTCAATTAATCAAAGAAAATATCATTCTTTTTTAATATTAATGTAAAAAAAATATCAATTGTTGATTATTGTCCATCAGAACATTAACAGTATGCATAAAAAATATTTCGAGATTTGTGTAAAAATATTTGGCGGATGAAAAAAAACAATTTACATTTGCACCTTAAAATGGATTAAGAAATGAAGTGTATTTACTCTATTGGAATAAAAAAGAGCTGGGTTCTATCCGGAGAGAGTAAACTTTGGCATAATTTTTGTGATGCCAATGGCAAATGCGCTAATTGTCTGACAGTCAATCAGAGAGAGAGAGAGAGAGAGAGAGAGAAGTAATCAAGCAGTTACGAGGATTTACATATCCACACAACATCGAGGAAACAATTCAAATGTGCATGAAGATAACAGTCTTTCAAACATGCACAATCATAGGTATAGAATTTTGGCATTCCGGAACACAAGGAATGTACAGTTATTCGGACTGTTGTCTGGAACTTTCAGAAGGTTGTCTGGAACTTCCGGAAGGTTGTCTGGAACTTCCGGAAGATTGTATAAAAACGCCAAACGGAACAGTGAAAAAAATTTACATTTATTATATGATATCATTGAATATTAATTTATTAAATTATTTTAATTATGGGATTATCGCATATACCAAAATCGGATAGCAAATTTTATTTATGGGCGAAAAGCGCTTATCCGTATACTTTCTACATACTTCAACTCTACGACCTTATCTGCTAACATTCTTAAACTCCAACGAGCAAAACCTGCAGGCGCTTTACTACAACTTAATGCTAACAAATGTGCTTCTAAATCCCCATCCACTTTTCGCAAATATTCCCGGTCTTTGGGATGTCCATTCAATGCTATTTCAAGACCCTCTTCTACGAATCGTTGCTTTACCCTGTCTATTTTTCGCATAC
>JAIRLF010000129.1 GCA_031259655.1 Prevotellaceae bacterium | reverse complement strand
GGGGGTACTCGCTTTATTAAGGTAATTAAGGCAATAAACAGGTCGAAAATACGTAACTGCTTGATTACTTCTCTCTCTCTCTCTCTCTCTCTCTCTCTCTCTCTCTCTCTCTCTCTCTCTGCGTCTAACTGCTTTAGACAGGCTTATTATCAGGCTGTTAGCTGCGATATTTGCCTCTAGAGTGGACTTTACCGCAAATCGTGTGCCAAAACCTTTTGAGGTTTTGCCGGATTGGAGATTTCCAAAGTTCGCACAGTAACAATATGAAGTTAAACAGCTCATAACAACACTTTTTTAATATCTACATATAACAATATTTAATCTTTACATCTAAAAAATTATTTTTATACAATGGTGCATAAGGAGCAAAAATAGCGTTCGCGTTTGCGCATAACTCGCCCATCGGAACATAATTCTCAATTTTTTTGCATCGGCAGTATGGAGTAAAACAACTCATAAAAAATACTTTTTTTAAATCTTACATATAATAAAATTCGTTCCAATAAAACGGTGCAAAAGTACAATAAAGTTTTCGAACCGCAAAACAAAACTTGAAAAAAATTGTTTAACGGCGATTGATTTTTTTTGTTTGTCGTCGCTATGCATTGGAATACAGAGCATAAAAAAGTAGAATCGGAATTTACGAAATTTTAAAATTTGCACAGAATGGAGGGACTAAATCGTATAATTTTCCGCTCTGTGTGTGGGATGGTGGATGTTATATGTCCCGCAGAGGGGCGGGCGAAAGATTTTCGGGCGAAAGATTTTTCGCCCCTACATTGGATGTCGATGTGTTGTCTTCGTTACCTTTCAGATTCTGCGGGTGGGATGGCATAAATCCCAACGAAACAAAAATTTTTGCCCTCCATATATTATTTGCAATGCTTTCCAAATTCAACGTCCTCGACAACCCACACAACAACGCCATAATCTACGTGGAGACGCAAAATATTGCGTCTCTACAAATTGACGCCATTGACGACCACAGCATTGTCCGATGTAGAAACGCAAAATATTGCGTCTCATCGACGACATTTTCGACGAAAACAATGTGAAACCTCTATTGAGGTTTCGAAACGATGGAGTTACGCATGTTTCTATTGAGATGAAAGCACTACAGGCAAATTAAGGGCAAGGCATACCTTGCCCTTACCGGCAATGAACGTATATTCGACGCAGACAATTATCTGTCGCCTTCGGCATCATCTGCTACTCCATAATATGACAATTAAATCTGCGAAAGGTATGATGAGCAAGTGGAGCGGAGAGGTAACGCTATTATCAAAACTCGCAAATTTTGCAAGTTTTGATAATAAGCCCTATCTTTGCGGCATGAAAAAATATATAGAACGAAAAGAGTACTTGGATAAACTCTTATCTTATAAAGAGAAAAGAATCATTAAGGTCATTTCGGGATTACGTCGTTCCGGCAAATCGACCTTATTGGAAATCTATGCGGAAAAACTGTTGCAATCCGGCGTAAGTAAAGAGCAGATTCAATTCTACAACTTTGAACTGCCCGAAAATTATCTCAACAAGTCGTGGGATAACATTTATTTCGATATAAAGTTGAAATCTCAAGAAGAACAGCCAAATTTCGTTTTTCTTGATGAGATTCAGAATATTCCGCAATTTGAAAAATTGGTTGACGGATTGTTCGCAACGCCGAATATGGATATTTATATTACCGGTTCAAACGCCTATTTGTTATCGGGCGAACTTGCCACTTTGTTGAGTGGAAGATATTTGGAGATATCCATCCTTCCATTTTCCTTTGCAGAGTATCTGAAATTGCGCGAAATAGACACAACTAACAGATATTTGAACTGCGAAGCGTTGTTTTTCGATTATGTCAATGAGACTTCGCTTCCCCAAGGCGCGGAGTTGCGGACAGAAGGATATGACAAAATATATGAATATCTCGAAGCCGTTTTTACGACAATCATAGAAAAAAATATTACTCAACGTTTTCAAATTCGCGACAAACGGGCTTTCGAAAATGTAACCAAGTTTATGGCTTCGAACATAGGAAATCAATTATCCCCAAGCAGTATTTCAAAATATCTAAAAATGGATAATCAGGATGTTCATCATGCAACGGTAGAAAAATACATTGAGTATCTTGTTCGGAGTTTTGTGTTTTACAAAGTCAACCGATTCGATATTAAAGGAAAAAAACAACTTGCAACACAAGAAAAATATTATCTTGTCGATTTGGGATTGCTTAATATTTTAGCGGGTAGAGAAAAAACAACCGACAGAGGGCATATATTGGAAAATATCGTCTTTTTAGAACTATTGCGACGCGGTTATAAAGTTTGGACAGGCTCTTTGAAAAATGGAAAAATAGATTTCACCGTTAAAAACAGGAATGGAGACATGGAGTATTATCAGGTAGCGTGGAATATTGCCGGCAAAGACACGGAAGAACGGGAATACCGCTCATTAGAGGCAATTCACGACAATTATCCGAAATTCTTACTGACTGCGGATTCTTTCCCGCAAAGCAGAAACGGAATCAAACATTTAAATGTTTTTGAATGGCTGCTGAAAACAAGTGAATTTTAGATTGTTGATTTTAGATTGTTGATTTTAGATTTTAGATTGTAGATTGTTGCTTACGCCCGAAGGAAATCTAAAATCGTAAATCTACAATCATAAATCTACAATCGTAAATTTTGCGAAGCGGGAAACAACCGAAACCAAACGTAAGGGTAGGGCATGCCTTGCCCGTCAACAGCAGATGCGTGAACGCCCAAAAACGCAAGGTCTATCTCGAACTCATGAACAAGAACAAGTATCCTTCGCCAAAAGACACCATCGTGGTTTGCTACAAATATGCGGAAACTATGCATATCAACCAACTTTTCGGCATAGAAGCCGGCGGCGAATTTGTGTACGACAACAATATAGCGCCTTACATAACTAAATCAACTTCGTCAACTTACGGCGGCGCAACGGTGTTGAACGGTAAAGATATCTACATTGGTGGCGATATTCCGATGTCTTCATACCATGGAAATACAAATGTCAAAATAGTCAATTTGATTTACAAAACAGGCAACAACAGCTGTCTGCCGAATAAAGAGTACAAAATTACAATAGCGCTGACAGACAACATAATGAACTAAAAACTAAAAGTTAAAAGTTAAAAGTTGGCTGACGCGAGTTTGAAAAAGAAAGAAGGCAGGATTGGGTGGCCTGCCTTCTTATTAACTGAACTAACCTATGAAAAACCAAATTAACATATAAACACAAAAAGCCCGAAATTGTTCAAAAATATATTGTCTGAATCAGGATTTTCAAAATTTTCAGGATTTTCAGAATGGAATCCTGAATTATGATTCTGACAAAAAAAGAAGGCGGGATTGGGTGACCTGCCTTCTTATTAACTGAACTAACCTATGAAAAACCAAATTAACATATTAACACAAAACGCCCGAAATTGTTCAAAAAAATATTGATAAAAAAAGAAAGAAGGCAGGATTGGGTGGCCTGCCTTCTTATTAACTGAACTAACCTATGAAAAACCAAATTAACATATAAACACAAAACACTCGAAATTGTTCAAAAAAATATTGAAAAAAAGAAGGCAGGATTGGGTGACCTGCCTTCTTATTAACTGAACTAACCTATGAAAAACCAAATTAACATACAAACATAGAACACTCGAAATTGTTCAAAAAAGAGAAGCCCGAAAAATTAATTTCAGGTCGCGACACATTTTGACACCGTAGCATTTTACTTTTGCGCCGAAAATTAAGGAAGACGATAAACAAAGATGATTCTTTAAAAATATATAAATGATGTGTATAAATGATTTTTTTCTTTTGTTCTGTAGCGGTTTGTTTGCCGGAGACTCGGCGAACGCCAAAGTAATAGCATCCGGCACAACGGGCGACTGCTCATGGACGCTGACCGAAAACGGCGTCCTGTGTATTAGCGGCAACGACGCTATGGAGGATTATGACGATTACGGCAGTACGCCATGGTATGACTACATTAAGGACATACGAACCGCAGTTATAATGCAAGGCGTCACAAATATTGGCAAGAGCGCTTTTCACGATTGCAAGGGTTTGACTTCGATAGTCATTCCCGATTCGGTAACAAGTATTGGCGATTATGCTTTTTTCTGGTGTAGCGGCTTAACTTCGATAATCATTCCCGATTCGGTAACGAGTATTGGCAATAATGCTTTTTACGATTGCAACAGTTTGACCTCAATAATCATCCCCGATTCGGTTACAAGTATTGGCGATAAGGCTTTTTCCGATTGCAGCGATTTGACATCAATAATCATTCCCGATTCGGTAACGAGTATTGGCAATTATGCTTTTTCCGATTGCAGCGGCTTAACCTCAATAAACATTCCAGATTCGGTTACGAGTATTGGCGACTTTGCTTTTTTCTGGTGTAGAGGCTTAACTTCGATAATCATTCCCGATTCGGTAAC
>JAIRLF010000079.1 GCA_031259655.1 Prevotellaceae bacterium | reverse complement strand
AGTCCGATTCCGATAGACACGGAACGCGTCGAAGATTCCGGTTGTTTTCAGGTCTCGCTGTCGAAAATCAAGTGGGAAAAGTTTGAGAACGTATGGTTTCCGTTTCCGTTTTTCTTAATGCACAACAACAGGTCGGAATTTGGACCGACGAATTGGTGTCGTTTCAAATTGATCCCTGTTGCGACGACCGGAACATCGAAGAAATACAGTCTTTTATTAGCGTTTGATACACGCACGCAATTTGAAAAAGAAGGTTTTGAAGATGAAGACCTGAACGAGACGCCGGTTTTTGCAAGCAATTACGAAAAGTCAAAAGAATACGCATTGTGCAACAACGAATTTAAGTTGATGAGTTACTGTTCAAAAATGAATAATTGCGACTGGGTAGATGAATACATACTTAAAATATATCATAATATAAGTGACATCAACGAATTAAAAATACCAAAGCCCAAACTTAACTATCTGGCGCAATACATATATATGATAAGGTATATTCAGCAGTTGGACATTTTGCCGAAAATCACACTGTATTCCAACAGGAACGTAGTGTATGGCAATGTTGATTTGGTAGTCGATATAGGCAATTCGCGCACATGCGCCGTACTCTTCGACAACAGCGATTTCAACAAAGCAAGTCCGTTGGAATTGCAGGATTTCACCGTTCCTGTCTCGAACGAAGCGCTCAATAAATACACCGATTCGTTTGATATGCGATTAGCGTTCAGGGAAGCCGATTTCGGCGGCAGATTCGGTATCGAAAACAGCCGGCAGTTTGTGTATCCGAGTATGATTCGATTGGGCAAGGAAGCAAGCGGGTTGATACATCGGGCGATAAATATGAATACCGGAGCCGAAAAGACAAGCACCTTTTCGAGCCCGAAACGTTTTTTGTGGGACATCAAGCCACAAAAACAGGAATGGGAGTTTGTACAGTTAGAAGGCGAAACATGTAAGCCCATTTACATTAAAGGCTTATCGGAACAGTTGAACGCCGACGGTTCGTTGAATATTGAGAGCGAAGGCGGTATTTTGACACACTATTCACGTAAAGCGCTGATGACTTTTGCTTTCCTCGAAATATTGGCGCAGGCGAAAAAGCAAATCAACAGTTACGAGCAGCGCAACCATTGGGGGAATGAGACAACGCCGCGCCAGATAGGACGCATTATTATTACCTGTCCGACAGCAATGTCGCGAGTAGAACAGATAGCGTTGCGAAAATGCGCCGAAGATGCGGCAACTATTCTCGACCGTTTTTTCGACGAGGCTTTATATACGGAAAGTGATGATACGGAAGAGATGGAATCAAAAAGAAAAGTGGAGATTATTCCTTCGGCAAAAAATCTGTCGATGAGAGACGAACGGACAGAATGGATTTACGATGAAGCGACCTGTGCGCAGTTTGTATTTCTCTATGCCGAAATCGGCAAACGTTATCTGAAAAATGTAAAGGAATATTTTGATTTATACGGGAAAGTACGAACCGATTTAGGCGATTACAGCAAAAAATCGCTGACGGTGGGCTCGGTGGATATCGGCGCAGGAACGACCGACGTCATGATTGCCGCATACAAATATGACGATGCCGGACAATGTACTTTAACGCCCGTACCGCTGTTTTGGGAAAGTTTCTACAAGGCGGGCGACGAACTGCTGAAAGAACTGATTCACCAACTTGTTATCGAAGGACGGTATTCGCCCATCAAAGCGAAATTGAAAGCAATGGGTAAGACCTCCGGTCAAATTGTGGAACTCAACAATGACTTCTTTGGCGGCGACAATGGCATGTCGTTTCGTAACCGTCAGTTAAGAAGTGATTTTAACTTGCAGGTCTCCGTCCGGATTGCTTCATACTATCTCGAATTACTGAAACAAAAAGTTGAAAACAGAACACTCTCGTTTGATGATATTTTCACAGGAAATACACCGGCTCGACATCTGTTTGAGCATTTCAAAGAACATTTCGGATTTGATTTTGAGACGCTTCAATGGAATTACGAACACAAAATCGTTGCGGCGATTATAGAAAAAACTTTCGATACACTGACGGGCAAAATTTCGTCTTTGTTTTCATATTACAAGTGCGACATTATACTGCTTTCGGGTCGTCCAACTTCGCTGAAACCGTTGACGGATTTGTTTTTGAAATATTACGCTATTTCGCCCAACCGGTTGAAAACGATGAACGATTATCGTGTCGGGCGATGGTATCCGGAAGATAGACGCTACAAGTTTTTAGACGGTAACGGATATTTCATTAATCCCAAATCGATTATCGCAACAGGCGCGATGATTGGGAATTACGCTTCGACACGGGGCGGGTTGGACGGGTTCGCCCTCAACTTGAAAGACCTTGTCGAAAAATTGATGCCTGTGACGGAATACTTTGGGAAATTGAACGCCGAAACGCTGGAGTTTATCGAAACAAACATCGCGCCCGACAAAAATCATGCAACGATGGAAGTTGCCTCGTTGCCTCTCAGGATTGGATGCCGGCAGTTGAATACGCCTTCATATCCGTCGCGACCCTTTTACATGCTTGATTTCAATATCGAAAAGATAGAAGACCGCGTAAAAGGACGCTTAGACGACGAAAACGACGTAAACGCAATCCAAACCGGCGTCGAAAACGAAATAATAAAAATTCGCCGTAAGATGCCGCTCAAAATAACCATCGAACGCGATTACAAAGAAGACAAAGAACGTCTTATTATAGAATCAATAACAAGTCACGAGGGCGATGATTTGTCGCCAAACTTTTTCAATCTGCAAATTCAAAGCATGAGCGAAGCAGATAATTTTTGGCTCGATTCGGGAATTTTTACTTTGAACACGAACAATTCACACAATTAAAGGAGGATAGAATATGGAACGAAATATACAGAAACAACTCAGCATAATAGAAAAATCCAATGTATGGATTAAGAGTTCGCTTGAAGGCGAAAAGCAAAAGAACGTATACCGAAATCTGGTGAACTGCCGGAGAAAGTTGAACCGGAAAAAGTTTGCACTGGAAAGTAATCCTGCGGCGGCGATGTATGGCGAAAGTCAGGTTGGGAAATCCTACCTTATCAGCAGTTTGCTTTCGGAAGAGGGAAAACCGTTCGGCATTACCGACGAAAACGGCGTTGTACACAATTTCATCGAAGAAATCAATCCTCCGGGCGGAGGGTCCGAATCGACAAGTTTGGTTTCGCGTTTTTCGGTCAACTACAAACCATCAAATCCTGTTTTTCCGGTAAAAGCCATCCTGTTATCGCCTGCCGATATAGCGTTAGTGCTGTGCGACAGTTTCTACAACGACATAAAACCCGCTCACGATTCGGCGCTGAAAACGGAAGAAATCAATGCCGAAATCGAAACGCTGAAATCAGGTTTGCAGGCGCGTCAGCCGCA
>JAIRLF010000036.1 GCA_031259655.1 Prevotellaceae bacterium | reverse complement strand
ATTTTAAACAATCTAATCCCAATATGAAAAAAAAATCCGTAGTCCCCCATAAGTGAACAGCCTTGAATGTATTTCCGTGATTATAGGATACTTACATTGACAGCCTTGCCAAGTTGGGTTAAGTAGTCGGGGTACTCCGACTCGAACGTAGGACCCCCTGCTCCCAAAGCAGGTGCGCTAGCCAACTGCGCCACACCCCGAAACCGCTAAATGCGGGCGCAAAGGTAGCATTTTTTTCATATATCAAAGCAAAATCCGGATAATAATTTTTGCAATCCTGCACGATGGAAGCATAAAGCAATTTATTACAGATAAATGCAGTCTCATCTATATGTTCTCAAAGTCATCACTAAACTAATTCTGGAAAGGTTTTCGGTTTCCTTTTCGCTCTCAATTTCGATATTTTTGATAGATGCAGCCGTGATATTCAACGACACGCCGAGCGACATATTTTTCATAAACATAAAATCGGCGCCTACAGAAGTGGCAAAACCAAAATTCGTTTTCCGCAAATAGTGTGAGACATCGTTGAAAACCATATCGTTCGAGTACATGAAACAGCCGAGAATAAAGTCGCAGGAGGTGTAGATTTTGTTATGTTTCGGAATCGAACGAATAGATATTGCCGGTCCGACGAAATGAATACGAATATCGTCCTGACGTGCGCCCTCATATTTGTTGCCGTTGATTTCGTACGCAATGTGGTTTATTTTGTTATTCGTAGCGTATGTTGTGTAATTAATTCCTATCCCGATATTTGGGGAGGCAAAAAATATCGCGTCGGCTCCAAAGCGCGCACCCGATTTCAGCGTTTTCCGATATTTCAACAACTCTTCGGACATATCGGCAGGTTCCGGCGCGATTATCATTTCTATGCCTCCGTTCAAGCCGAAACGCCATTTCCGGTAATCGGGGTAAAGAGCTTTGAGCCGTTTTTTTATTTCCCTTGTATCGAAAGCGGAAGAATCTATTTCCACAAGTCTTTTACGGAACATCGTTTCGAAATTTATTCGTTCGAGGAGTATAGAATCGCGTTTTTGCGCGTCGATAGAATCATTTGGCGGTAAACCGGCATCCTTTTCGTCCTGAGCGTTTAGCCCGAACAAACATAACATCATCAATGTAATACAAATAAAACGTCTCATACTAAACATCAAAATACCGTATTAATTTTAACGGATTTTTTTTACCCGCAAAATATATGCCATTCTATACAATTTCGCGCAAAAATCCGGTTTATCAATAAAAAAATCGGGAAAGCATTTGATGAAAGCGCTTTCCCGATTCATATCTGCCGAGCCGGAATATTATTTCTTTTATTTCTTTTTAACCTCCGGCGTTCTTTTTTTTAGTTTCTTTTTGCGAATAATTGCTTATCCATTCTGTTTAATTCTCAAATTCTGTAAATTCTTATAAAATTACTGTTTACGTTTGACCACATGTTTAAACTTTAAGACGGCAAAGTTCAGTTCTATACTTGTTTCCGTATCAGTTGTTTTCAAATCGTCGCTCAAAATATCTGCAATGATTTCGCCGCCCTTTTGCATCAGTGATTTTTGCCTGAAATCTTCGGACGCTTCTGACAGTTCCGAAACGGTACGGGCGAGTTCCCTGATTTGGGCAAAGGCTTCCACGATGGCAAGGGTGGTTTGTGTGGCTTTCGGGCTTTTAAGGATAGTGGCCAACATGTATAGTCCTTTTTCAGTAAATGCAACCGGCGCAACAGTTGAATGTTTCAAGGGATTGAACCGGTCGAAATTTTCGACCAGTTCCTGTTTCTCCTCTTTTGAAACTTCCAGCAGGTATCCGGAAGGAAACTTGTCCGGATTATTCTTTACTGCTTCGTTTATACGCTTTGTTTCCACATCGTACAGTGTGGCCACATCTCTGTCAAGTATCACATTTTGACCTCGAACAGTCAATATTTTTTCTTCAACATCTCTGAATTTTACTGCCTCTTGTTTCTTTTCCATTTTTATTCTGTCATTGCATCTAATATACCATCAGTAAAGTAGAGATATTGATTTAGGTAATAAGAACATTTATAAGCCCATTGTTCTTTTACAGCAGACGAATACGCTGATTTATTTATGTTATCCTGTTTACCTGTGACAATAATCTTTTTCATAAATATTTAATTTATTTTCCTTTAGGCGCCTTTTTTTCGAGAAAATCGTACGCTACCGGAATAGCGATAAATATTGTCGAATATACTCCGACAGCAACGCCTACCATCAAAGCGAAGGAAAATCCGCGAATCACTTCGCCTCCAAGAATGAATATCGCAAGCAAAACGACCAGCACCGTAGCCGATGTATTGATTGTACGGACAATAGTCGCATTGATTGAGGTGTTTATGTTGTCCCACCATGTATGTTTGGGATACAAAGCCCTGTTCTCGCGTATACGGTCGAATATGACCACCGTATCGTTGATAGAGTATCCGATTATAGTGAGTATAGCGGCGATAAACGACTGGTCGATATCCATCGTCCACGGAAACAGTCCTGCGCCTATACTGAA
>JAIRLF010000003.1 GCA_031259655.1 Prevotellaceae bacterium | reverse complement strand
AATTCTGATCCATTTCCGCTCCGTTGTTTTTGACGAGGTGTTTATATTTCAGCGAAGGGGAAGGGATAAATTCGGGAATGCCCAATTTCGACCATTTATCATCGATAGCGTTAATAGTTTCGTCGTCCATACAAATGATGTTAGGCCAGGGTCTTAAGAATCCCTGTTTGCCGAATTTTGTACGTGCATCGACAATCAGCGAATTATCTTCGATTTTACAGTCGTAGCTAACATCGACATTGCTTCCGACGAGCCATAGACAGATTTCGAAATCGGAAATATCAACTCCGGCGTCAAAAATCACAAGCAATTTGGCTTTTGTAGCAGGGATATTATCTTCATTACAAAAGATATAAGTCGTTCCGAACGATTCGGGAGTGTTTGTTCTTTCTTCGAGGAGTTTTCGTGTTGCGTCGATGCACATTTTTCCTCCGAAACCCGGTTGATGAGCGGCGTGGTCGAGTACATCCAAGGGTCCTTTGCTGAAATACGTATCCGTAGAAGGGTTCCAATATTTGCCGATTGCGTCGAATATAGCGCTGACACTGTATGCATTGGAATCGACCACAATGATTATTTTGCAAAACATCATTTGTCCTGCGCCCCACATTGCGTTTGCGACTTTCGCCGCCTGTCCGGGATATGTTTTGTTGATGGATATAACGGCAAAATTATGGGATACGCCTTCTTTGGGGAGAAATAATTCTTTGATTTCCGGAACGATAAGCATCTGTATCGGTTTGAGGAAGATTTTTTCTATGGCTTTCGAGAGATAAAAATCTTCCTGAGTAGGGACGCCGACTATCGTAGCAGGATAAACGGCTCCTTTTCTATGAGTTATACATGTTACGTGCATTTGGGGGTAAAGGTCTTGCAAGGAATAGAAGCCTGTATGGTCGCCAAAGGGTCCCTCCGAGACAAAAGCGTCTCTCGGGTCGATATATCCTTCTATCACAAAATCGGAATCTTCGGGTACTTCGATATCCTGAGTAAGACACTTGACCAGACGTACGGATTTTTTTCTCAGGAAACCGGCAAACAGATATTCATCCACATTTTCGGGAAGAGGAGAGGCTGCACACCAAGTATATACAGGGTCGCCGCCAAGCGAAACAGCTATCGGCATAAGTTGCCCGGCTTTTTTGTATCCTTCGAAATGTACGGCTCCGGTTTTGTGTCTGTGCCAGTGCATTCCGGTAGTTTTGTCGTCGTAAATCTGAAGCCGGTACATGCCGACATTTCGCAATCCTGTCTCAATATCTTTTGTATGTACCAGAGGCAGAGTGATAAAACGTCCTCCGTCGTGAGGCCAGCATTTAAGAATCGGCAAATCGCTAAGTTTTGGCGTCGACATGACGACTTCCTGACACGAAGGAGTTTTCATTTTGACTACTTTAGGAGACCAATCCGAAATCTTGGCAAGAAGCGGCAAAGTTTTCAGCTTTTCCAACAAATTCGGTTTCGGTGTTGACAGGTTTTTGAAAAGCGAATCTATTTCCTTAGTGATTTCGTCTAAATTTCTTACTCCCAATGCATAGGCTATACGTTTATCCGAGCCGAAAGCGTTTATCAGTACAGGAAATTTTGTACCTGTGTTCATAAACAACAGGGCTTTGCCCTGATTGGACTTAGACACGCGGTCTACTATTTCGGTGATTTCCAATTCGGTATTGACAAATTCGTTAATCCGCAGCAATTCGTTTTGCGCTTCCAAATATTCTATATAACTGTATAAGTCGAAATACATAATCTATAATTTTATAAGTCAATAACTTTGCCCTGTTTCACGCTTTCGTATGCAGCTTCTATTATTCGCAGTCCTTTGAGAGCGTCGTCCGGCTCGACGGGAAGAAGTTTCGCGTCGACACACTTGCTTGTTTCCGCGCTGTTTATTGCTTCGCCAAGTTGTTGATAAAAACCGGTATACGAAGAATCGGGAGACATATATTTCACTGTTTTCAACGAATCGTCGGGCTGCAATGTTGTAAGCCGCGCAGCTGTAGTTTCATCTTCTTTGCCGAAATTTTCGTCGCCGGGACGCATTCCTTTAACCAATTGCTCTTCAAGTATGTTTGCCCTGTATTTTACAAACGAGCCTTTGTGTCCGTTGAGGATATACGAGGGACCAATGTCGGCAACCAGTAAAGCGCTTTTTATCAGCAGCCTGAATTGATTTTCGTAATACAAAGTTACAGAGCAACAGTCGTCGATTTCCGAAAATTCTCTTTCCTTACAGATATCGGCAAAAACCGCTTTCGGCATCCCGAAAAGAAACAATGCCTGGTCTATCAGATGCGTACAAAGCTCATACATAAGACCGTTACCGGGGAGAGGCATTTCTTTATGCGCTTTCGGATTCGGCTTATTTTTGAAACGCTCGAAGCGAAATTCCCCGTCGATAAGTTTACCAAGCAATTTTTGGTCAACGACCTGTTTCATTGCGATAAGTTCGCCTTCCCAGCGCCTGTTGTGGAAAACCGTGAGAACAAGATTTTTCTTTTTGGCTATATCTATCAGGATTTCCGCTTCTTCGGAGGTTGCCGCGAAAGGTTTGTCGATAACAACATGTTTGCCGGCTTCCAACGCTTTGCGGGCATAATCGAAATGCGTAGGGCTTGGAGTATTAACCACAACCAAATCAATATCTTCCGCAGCGAACAGTTCTTCGCACGAGCGATAAATATGCGCCGAAGGATAGAGTTCTCTGGAATTATCGTTGTGTCGTTCTACAAAAGCCCGTAAATCAAAATATTCCGGCAACATCGCGATGTAAGGCTCATGAAATATCCGGGTCGAATATCCATAAGAACAAATTGCTGTGCGTATTCTATTAAGACTCATATATTCGATTATTTAGGGTGATTCGTTGTTTTCTTCAATTTTGTTGCCACAATATCCATTACGAAGATAATCAAAAAGCCTGTCGCCATCATTGCAACAGCATATAAAACCAACGAAGGTTTGCCCAATTCGCTGTATGTGTTTGGCAGAATGTTTTTTTCCACAAGCGGAATCAGTTTTCCGTGCGAATTGGTTATCGATTCGACAACTTCTTTCCATGGCCAGATTTTGTTCAGCGAGCCGAGCATTATTCCTGCTAAAAAGGCTATTGTAAGGAATTTATAGCTCTTCAACAACCACGAAAGGAAATGCGAAAAAGAGATTATCCCAATAATCGCTCCCGAGGCAAACACCGCTAACACAAGAATATCGAGCCTGTTTAAAGCCGCAAGTATATATGCGTATTTTCCCAGCAACAGCAAGATAAAACTGCCGGATATTCCGGGTAAAATCATGGCGCAGATTGCGATAGCTCCCGATAAAAATATAAACCACAAATCGTCGGGAGTTTCCGACGGAC
>JAIRLF010000359.1 GCA_031259655.1 Prevotellaceae bacterium | reverse complement strand
AAATTCGGTATGTATAATTTACCTGTATCCATGCCGCAAAAATATTGCATAGTTGTATTGAGTGTTGCTCTGTATTGAAAAACTGTTGAAAAGTTGTGGGAAATGATTAACTTTGCGCGGGATTGTCGGGCGCTTTTTTTGGAAGTTTTTTTCTGAAGCTTTTTGGGAGTTGTGCAAATGTTGTGCAGGAGAGTAAAAGAAAAACGCTAATTTCTTGGGGGAGAGAAATTAGCGTTTTTGAGTTGTACCCCGAGTGGGACTTGAACCCACATAGACATTTCTGCCTACAGGATTTTAAGTCCTGCGTGTCTACCAATTCCACCATCAGGGCAATTTTGCGGGTGCAAAGTTAAGTTAAATTTTGATTTCAACAACATTTTTCATGAAAAATATTTACAACAGTTCCATAAGTTCCAGATATTTTTGTCGTTGAGTTTCGTTTAACCTGTTATTGAGAAAATCTTTTTTTGCTTTTATCAACCAATGATAGAAAAAACTTTCGGTAGTTATAGTCGGTTTTCTATGGTTTTCGAGCACGAAACATTTCAAATTTTCACAGTTCATGTTCCATTTGAAAGAGCGTTTATGTTCCATTAGACCGGCATATTTAGTTTTAATTCTTTCTATTTCTTTTAGTTTCAATTCATCCATTTTGTCCATTCTTTGAACTATCCGCGCCCACCATACACCGAGCACCCGTTCGTCTCTATCGGTAGACGAAGCAAACGGAAAATGTCCGTTTTCGTTGATGAATTTTTCCATATCGGAAACGCGTTCCTCGAACGCGGGGAGTGAATTGTCGGCAAATTTATATCTTGACGGATATTTCTTTTGGGATAAGCCAAATAATTTCCCTTCAAAAAACACAAACCGATGTTGAGTTTCGTTGAACATTGACGTTCTTACACTTGAGAGATTTGTTTCGGGAAAATACTGCAAGACATAATCGGTGATATCCTTTGCCGTTTGTGGCAATCTCTTTTTAGATAGAAACTCGGTAATTGCGTCACGAATAGTTCCGGATTTGACATGTTGCCATTTTTTCAGAACATAAACGCTTTTCCTGTTTTGATGTGCGATTTCCTTATGTTTAATCAGATAATATCGCAATTGTGCAGGGTAAGAATAGTGATGCTCCGGCAATATTTTTTTAAATTCCAAAAAGACATCGGATATATGCATCGGATTGCCGTTACTGTCTAATATTTCGTACATTATGTCGAACAGTGTTTTCTTTTTGCGTGCAAGGATTTTGAAACGACCGTCGTTTTCGGGCTCTAATTGAAATTCATTACGAACTATATCATGCGCGATGTTTGCAACACTTTTTTTGTCTGCTAATTTGGGTTTTCTCCAGCATTTACATTCGCTGATATATTGTTTAATATCCAAGAGATATTCCGATTTATTTTTATCCAGCAATTCCTTAAACTCTGTTCGAAATTCTTCAAAATCAAAAGCTTCCGAGCAATCGTTGTCTACAAGAAATGCATATCGCCAACGATTTGATTTGATTATCTTCGGCGTATAACCTCCATAAAGCGTATAAGATTCGTAGTATAAGAGGTTTAACATTATTTGCAAAATAAAATTCGTCGAAAAATTACATTGTTCATCATCTATATATTGTTGCATATCCATTTCCCATATCACATCTTTTTTCAATGGTTTATAATGTTTCCAATTGTCTCGATATTTAAAGAATAACGAGCGGGGGCACAATATCTTTTTAAAAATATTCATGCGAATTTGTCGAATACGTTCACGTGAGACAGTGTCTTCGCTAACAAATTCGGCTAATGAGACAGGTTGTTGATTCTGATATACTTTAAGAGTTTTTTTCAACACGTTCATCTCTCTGTCGTTATAATTTTCGAGATATTTCTCCATTACCCAAAACATTGGGAAGTAACCGTGTTGCTTATAGTATGATACAAGAAAATCAATAGAACAGGATAATCCATAATGATTAACAAATTCTTCCCTGATACAGTCTTCTTCCGACAAATGAAACTGTCGTGTAATCTCTGCCGTTAATTTTTTTTCCAAATCAATTGTCTCCGGCAGGTTTTTTACATAAAAATGTCTTACCTTTAACGATTTCCAGTCATAATAGCATAAATATTCGGTTACGAAAACTGTGAGTGGGATTTTGGTGAACCAGATTCGGGCGACGACAGGATACGTTTGTATATACTGTTTGTATTTTTCGCGAATGGCTTTTCTTTTAAAATCGTTCGATAACAACGATTTAAACTGTTCCATTATGGTGTCGCTCTCATGTTTGTCCGACGTTTCCGGTGGAAACAAAAAGTTTTTTGGCGATAGCCGCATTATAGATTCATATAGCATCTTTAACTCGGTATAGGTTCTTGTGCCATAACCTTTTACATGTTTAAAATTACCCTGTTGGCAATAACAAACAATGTCGTAGAGCGACTCCAATCCCAGGCTTCTACAATAATTACCAACATAGACAGAAATTTTTTTCGTTTCTATCAAATCTTCTATCGAAGGATACAATTGTTCTTCCGTCATATCATTCCATTATTAAAGTTATTACAATATTGTTAGCCAACCATATTTATCTTCTTCGTCGCCGAGTTGGATTGCTTGAAGTTTTTTATACAGTTTCACGCTCCATTCTCCGGGTTCTTCGGCGAAAGTATAGATTTTGCCGGCATCTTTATCATGAATGCTTTTGATAGGAGTAATCACTGCTGCTGTTCCGCAGGCTCCGACTTCTTCAAACTCAGCCAATTCCTCGACGGGTACTTTTCGACGTTCGACTTTCAAGCCCATTTCTGTGGCTAAAGTACACAAGCTCAAATTCGTTATCGATTGAAGAATCGAAGGCGAATCAGGCGTGATATAAGTATTGTCCTTGATTCCAAAGAAGTTTGCAGGACCACATTCGTCGATATATTTTTTCTCTTTAGCGTCGAGATACAACACCATTTTAAATTCTTCCGCATGAGCCTGTTCTCCCGACGCGAGAGAGGCTGCATAGTTTCCGCCTATTTTATATCGTCCCGTACCCAGAGTTGCAGCCCTGTCCACGTCGCGCACCACTTTGACGTCCACACATTTAAAGCCTGTCGGGAAATACGGTCCTACCGGGCTGACAAATATCAAAAACAGATATTCGTCGGTTGGAGCAACTCCCAGTTTAGCGCCTGTGCCTATCAGCAAAGGACGAATATACAGGGAAGCGCCTGTGCCATAGGGAGGAATAAACTCCTGATTCAGCAGCACGGCTCGATTGATGGCTTCTTCAAAGATTTCTTTAGGGACTTCGGGCATAAGTATTCCTCTCGCAGACAGGTTCATCCGTTCCCAATTGTTTTGCCGGCGGAATATTCTGATTTTACCGTCCTGTCCGCGAAACGCTTTCAGTCCCTCGAAAGCTTCCTGTCCGTAATGTAAGGACGATGCGCTGATATGCAGAACGATATGTTCTGACGATGATGTTTCGAGTTCTCCCCATTTTCCGTCGCGATAGTAGCAGCGAATGTTGTAGTTCGTAGGGAGATATGCAAACGGCAGTTTGCCCCATTCTTCAGGTATTGTTTTCATTTG
>JAIRLF010000331.1 GCA_031259655.1 Prevotellaceae bacterium | reverse complement strand
GCCGACCTTGCCAAAGAATTTGGAACCGACGGAACGGCAGCTAACGGCGGAGATTTGGGATGGTTCGATTTCAAAAGCATGGTGCGTCCTTTCAGCGATTCGTGTTTCTTCAAACCTGTCGGAAGCCTGATGAAAGTCAAAACTCAATTCGGCACGCACATAGTAAAAATCAGAGATGCACGACATTACAACAACAGGGTGCAATTGGCTACTGTAAAGAAAAACATTACTCCAAGTCAGGAAACATATCAAAGCTTTTATTCCCAAGCAAATAAAATCGCTTCACAGAGCAAAGGCAATGTGGAAAAATTCAGAGCCGCCTGTGCAGAAGAAGGATTGCAGCCCCGCCGTGAAAATAATATCGGTTTGGAAAACAAATCGGTAGCTCAATATCAACAGGTATTCAATTTGATACGCTGGATATACGAAGCCGAGGAAGGCGATGTATCCGGAATTTTGGAAGTCGACGATAAAAAGACTTATATTGTCGCCGCCCTCGTCGGAACGCGGGAAATGGGCATTTCTCCCGTCGAAAAGGTGAAATCTCAAATTATACCGGAAGTTATTAAAGCGAAAAAAGCGG
Organism: Prevotellaceae bacterium; assembly: GCA_031259655.1. GTDB lineage: Bacteria > Bacteroidota > Bacteroidia > Bacteroidales > UBA932 > JAIRLF01. The sequence goes on along the minus strand of JAIRLF010000331.1, from coordinate 4,911 downwards.
AATACCTGATTTCTCAAATATCAGACGCCAAGAAAGATGCAACGACAATTGACGAAGTTGCAACGAAATTGGGCGTCAATGTTACGAGCGTTTCGCCTGCGGTAAATTTCAACACTTCGTACATCCCTACTCTAAGAATGCCGGAATATAAACTTCTTGGTTCTGTAACGTCTAATGCCGAAAATCGACTCTCGGAACCGGTTGCAGGCGAGGTAGGCGTATATCTATATCTTGTTACAAGTATTGCGGAAAACCCTCAGGCTCAAACTCCCGAAGCAATAAAATCAAGGCTGGAATCGGGTAATTATTCGACTTTGTACAGAGTTTTATACGAAAAAGCAAATATTGTCGATAATAGAGGAAGATTTTATTGATTGTAGATTGTTGATTGATTTACGATTTTAGATTTACGATTTTAGATTGTTGCTTACGCTCGAAGAAAAATCGTAAGTATAAAATCATAAATCGTAAATCATAAGTCTAAAATCGTAAGTCGTAAATCATAAATCTAAAATCGTAAATTATAATTATGGATTGGATATCAAATCTTTTGTGGAATAATTCTGTGGCGCACACGGTTCTGTTATTAGCATTCGTGATAGCTGTCGGAGTTGTTTTTGGAAAAATCAAAATATGGGGAATTTCCTTGGGTATGACAATGATACTGTTTGTCGGTATCGCTGTCTCGCATTTCGGATTTACGATAGACCATTCGATTTTGCATTTTGTAAAAGAATTTGGCTTGATTTTGTTCGTGTATGCAATTGGATTACAAGTTGGTCCCGGATTTATGTCCTCGTTCAGGAAAGGCGGAATACAATTGAATCTTTTAGCGGCAAATGTGGTCGTTCTTGGTATAATTACCACTTTGATAATATACTACATCTCGGATATCCCGATTCAAACAATGGTTGGCATACTTTCGGGGGCTGTGACTAATACTCCCGGATTAGGCGCCGCTCAGGAAGCTTATTCGAGCATGAAAGGGACTGTCGCCGACCCGACTATAGCGCTCGGCTATGCGGTGGCGTATCCTTTGGGCGTCGTCGGAATCATTTTTTCGATTATAATCATACGTATTATCTTCCGTATCAATATCAACAAAGAAAATGAACGTCTGGAAGCCGAAAATTCCGTGAAGAAAGATGTTGCAAGTACATTGTCGATTGAAGTGAAGAATCCGGCTCTGTTCGGTAGAAATATTCAGTCGGTTATCAACCTTATCGACCGTAAACTTGTGATTTCGCGTATAATGTACAACGACGGAAATATCGAAACAGTGTCGTCGGAAACGGTTTTGAACGAGGGAAATAAGGTGTTTGTTATCACAACTCCGCAGGATATGGAGGCTATCGCGGTTTTCATCGGTCAACAGGTCGAAATGACTATGGACGAATGGACTACGCCTCTCAGCGAACTTGTGTCGCGCAGAATACTTGTTACTCGCCCGGAAATAAACGGTAAATCGTTGTCTAATATTAATCTGCGAAATCGTTTCGGAGTAACTGTAACGCGTATCAACCGTGCAGGTATAGACCTTATCGCTCACCCTAACCTTATACTGCAATTCGGCGACAAACTTACCGTCGTGGGTACTAAAATGGCTATCTCCGAAACAGAAAAGCTTCTGGGAAACAAAATGGTGCGACTGAACGAACCGAATATTGTCCCTCTATTTATCGGAATATTTCTCGGAGTGTTGTTTGGAAGTATACCGTTCGCATTTCCCGGAATGCCGCAACCCGTGAAACTGGGTCTGGCAGGAGGACCGCTTGTCGTGGCAATACTGATGAGCGTGTTCGGCGCTAAATTTAAGTTGGTAACTTACACGACGATGAGCGCGAATCTGATGATTCGCGAAATCGGTATCTGTCTTTTTCTTGCTTGTGTGGGCTTAGGCGCAGGCGAGAATTTTGTCGATACTATCGTCAATGGAAGCGGTTTGCGCTGGGTCGGTATCGGCGTTATCATAACTGTCGCGCCCCTGATTATCACAGGCGTGGTCGCCCGCCGCTGGTTGCGTCTCGACTATTTTACTCTGTCGGGATTGCTGTCGGGAAGTACTACCGACCCGCCGGCTTTATCCTATTCCTCCGGAATCGCCGGTAATGACGCGCCCTCTGTAGGCTATGCAACTGTCTACCCGCTGACAATGTTCCTGAGAGTGCTGTCGGCACAATTGCTGATTTTGATGTGCGGGTGAGAATTTGTGCGACGACCTTTGCTCGGCATAGTCTCCATGACAATCAAATTGCACCATATTCAAACATAACCGGTTTTTAAAACTTCTTATGTTTCAATCATTTTCAGTTGATATAACAGTTTTCGGGCAGACACTAAATAGATAGATTTAGACATAAAAAGAAACATAATGAAAAATTAACCTTATAGCTGTGTGTTAATCACTTAGTAATCAGAACTTGATTTGCACCTGCAGTTTGGCGTCTGTTTGTCGATTACCTTTTATAGCTGATAATCCGCTGCTTATTTCATCTTTTTCGAAAAAATATGTTTGCGATATGCGAAACCATAATTGGATTGTGTCCAATATTTTATATCCGATATTGAAATAATAACGGCATCCCTTATCATAATACGCCGGGATAGAAAAAGCGTACAAAATATCCGATTCATAGACATACAACCTTGTATTCCAACTGTCGGTATCGAAAATTGCATACCTCAAAGCGAACGACAGCGGAGTATTTTTTACTTTATACTTGACATCCTGCGACATCAAAAAACCTTTTTCGGCAACTTGCATTTCGGGATCGAAAAAACAGAACGCAAACCGGCTGCCCATGCTCAACTCCGGCGACAAATTATACGTAGCCTGTAACAAAAACCTTGTCCTTTCAACGTTTTGAGTAGCGGCGACCGCACTGCCCGGTAGATTTTTCATCGCTTTGTCGTGTTGGAGCTTTATACGCACATCGAAATTCTTGTTCGGCGTATAATTTGCCTGTACAAGATAGTCCCAACCCGAAGAAGGCGAATCAACTCCATAACGCAACCAAGGGAAAGAATATGAATCGAAAAAAGCTGTCAGTTTCCAGCTTTTGTGAGGCAACACGCTGATGCCAAGATATAAACCCTGTTCGTTCGCCGTACTGCTGTTTTCGCCAAACGCATTGGCATAAACAGCTTGATAATACGTTTGATAGTTTCTATACAGAGATGAAAATTGCAGCCAGTGGTTTACATCAGCTGTTATCCCTGTGAGTAAGGCTTTTCCTCCATTCGAACTGATTGCCGCTTCGCCGAATAGGGAAATACCCTTGATTATCATGCGATAGTCGACGGCGAAATTTGCATTCTCCGGTTTGTGGAGAGCGAATTTGTTATAAGGTCTTATATCGCGGTAATCGTCAGCTCCATAACGTCCGTATAGCGCCGTTGCTCCGACACGCCAGAAAGTTTTCCCATAACCGGCATTGAAGCCTGTAACCGTTTCGGATAGAGTATTTTTACGCACGATTTCGTTTGATGTCCGGTGCATTCCGGTTGCCGACAGCGAAGTGTAACCACCATCTTCCATTGTTGCATCAATTCTACGGTACGAGACGAACGGCGAAAACTCCCACGAACCAAACTGCAAAGTGGAGGCAATCCCTCGCATATACGTAACTTCATCCGCCGACGAATACGCAGAAAATCCGTTATTTCGCCTTTTAATAGAATGTACGTCTCCCGATTTTCCGAACGCAAAATTATTCCACAGCGCCAATCCTTGCCCGAAATTTGCACGGAAATCGCCGATGAGCAGTTTTTTCAGTCGTCCCCTGTCGTTCAACATCAGATGAAAACTGTAAAAATCAAATCCTTTCCCGTTCGAGCCTTTGAAAAATTCCTCTCCCGCATCTTTGTCAGCCGTAAACCCTATTTGCAATTTATTACCATACTTATATTTATAACGAGTTAAGAAACTGAACGGAGAGCCTTTGTAACGCTGCAAGTTGGGGTCGGTGCGAGTATAACCCTCCCGTGTCTCCAAAGTTTTTGCGCTTCTCATCAATAGAGTATTACGCCCTTTCGTAAGCATGTCTTTAAGCGAAAGTTTAAACGCCTGTTTTTCAACAACAGCAGTCGTAACGAACGGACTTATGCGCGTCACCGTTTCCTCGTCGAATCCCGTAACAAGCAACAACTCGTGGACACTCATCATCGCGCCAAATTCTTTTATGTATTCGGTAATGCTGAAAATCTGGAAATCCGTCAAAATCAGCAACTGTTCCAATTCTTCGGCGGTAGCTTCGTTGATATTCAAAGGATTTTCGGCAAGATGGGTATAATGTTCTACAAGTTGCTCCATACCCATTATTTCTTCCTCGTCTTCAGTCTTATCTGCGACATTTTCCGCGATGTCGGCAATCAATGCCGCCAAATCTTTTTCCTGAGCGGTAGCCCGCGAAAGAGATAAAATCAGCAATATTGATGTACACAGAATACGCATTTTGAGTTCAATGATATCATAAGGTCAACTTATACAGTCTTGCAGAATAAACATTATCTCATCTTCGAACAATTCGGGATGTCCCCTAAATCACGTCTAAATATCGCCTCTTTTTCCATACTTGTATTTTTTCAAGATATAAACCAAATTTTATAATTGTTAGTCCTCATTGATTGAATTAAGTATTTCTTCTATCTGTTCTCTGTCGAGATTTGAAAATGCTTGTATCTGCTCTATGGAAAAGCCGTTTTTATAACCGGTAATGACCGTTTCTCTTTTGCCTTTTTCTATTCCTTCCGCCAAGCCTTCTACCCGTCCTTCCGCCCGTCCCTTTTCTATTCCTTTCGCCAAGCCTTCCGCCCGTCCTTTTTCCAGTCCTTTAGCCAGTCCTTTAGCCAAATTTTCTGTCTCCGCCATTTCCAGAACAGACTGTTCCGTACGAATAATATCCCAATAAT
>JAIRLF010000205.1 GCA_031259655.1 Prevotellaceae bacterium | reverse complement strand
CCCATCTTGAGCTTCGGTACTCTCGCCTTACGGGTTCTCCGCTTTCGGCTTATCCCTTTGCATCTCACGATGAGTTCCCGCGGTTCCGTAAATTACCCCGAATACAGGTCATGCTGTCTGTACGCCGGATGCCGTGAAGGCAGTAGACAGGTTGCTCCATTCACTTATCCCGGAATCGTGGCCATACCCCGGTTTTGACATCGTCTAGCTAAGTTTCGACGCTTCTTCGACAGTTCACTTGCGTTCATCTCCTGTATCCACACCTGACAGTTTATTACTGCCTTTTTGAATGTATCGTTCACTACCAATTCGTTTCCGATATCAGCAGCATACACCGGTTTGAAACCTCCTCCTGTAAGGCGATTCCGGTAGGACATACTACCATGTAATTTACAGCTCTACGCATGGCAGCCACTTCATGCGTTCTCACGGCACAACTTAGTTCTTAACTCCCTCAGTAGGTGACTCCAACGTATCCGTTATATATTTCGATTTTGCCGTTTACAAGTTTGCGTTTCAATGTATAGAAATAGATAGTTTGAGGGACAGGTTTATTTTGATACGTGCCATCCCAGCCATTATCGTTCTTAAAGATGATTATGCCAAAGCGGTCGAAAACAGAGATTTCGTATCCGGGCATGAAGACATCGTTTACACCGTCGCCGTTTGGAGTAAACATTTTGGGTATATAGAAATCTTTTTCGAGAACATATTCTTGTGTAAAAGTGCAATGATGTTCATCTTCAATCTGTATGGTAAACATCGACCTTAGATTATCGTTATTTGGAACGCCCGATATTTCTCCCGACGGAGATAGAAACAATCCCAACGGCAATTCGCCGTCAATTTTCGTATAATTAGGCGATTCGCCGTTAGTGTTCAATTGCAGGGAATAATTGTCGAACGGACGGTAAACGGGTAAAACCGCAGGCGAAATCCACAACGAATCGCCTACCGTTACCACAACGCTGTCGCGGACGTCGGGACAAGGCGGACGGCTTGCCGTAACCGCGTATTCCTGTGTCGATTTCGCATTGAATGTAGTCGGACTGACGTTCCAACTCAGGTAACCGTCGGAATGGACGACGTCGAGAGTAACCTCCTCGCCATAACACAGAAACAAATCGTCCATCGCTTTTACCGAAGGCGGACGAAAAACCGATACCCTAATCGAATCTCTTATGCTGCACAATTCGTTTGAAAAAGCTTCGACATAGAAAACAGTATCGGCGTATACGGTTGTCGCGAGCGCAACAGTCTGGTCTATCAGGTTGTTATATGCCGCATCCTTATACCAGTTCAACAAAACGGCATTGGTCACAGGAACATGCGTAACAGTCGTTTCACCGCAAACGCTTGTATCGCTGACCGACAGTTCCGGCAAACGGATAACGGTAACTTTCACGGAATTTTTGGAAACACAGCCTTTTGCCGATAAGGTTTCGAGATAAAAAACCGTATCGGTCGTCAGTTTTGTCGTTTCGAAAGATGCTGTGTTGGTAATGAAGCCCGTATAATCGGGGTTGCGATACCATGCCAACGATTCGACATCGATTGCCGGAACTGATATTGTGGCGGTTGCATCGTAACACACCGCTACGTCTTCCATTGCGACGTCGTAAACATCGACTTTAACGCTGTCTCTTGTCGCACAACCGTTTGCCGATAATGCTTCGACATAGAAAACAGTATCTTTTTTCAGTACGTCCGTCTCGAATAAATCTGCTTGAATGATTAAATCCGAAAAATCCGCATCTCTGTACCATTTCAACGAAACAGCATTGGCGCTAAAGGCTTGCGGCTTGGCGGCGGAATTGTTACATACGACAATATCTTCGACCAGCAAATCGACGACAGGATGTAATTTCACTGTTAGCGAATCTCTTATGCGGCAACCGGCGTTAGATATGGCTTCGACGTAGAAAACAGTATCCGAGGTCAACGGCGAAGTAACGAACATTCCCTGCCGGATAAAATCGGAAAACGCTGCATCGGCATACCAACGGTAACTCAGTTGGTCGGAGAAATTATTCACCTTCAATTCAAGGCTTTGAGCTTTGCAGATTGTTGTATCGCTGACATCGATTTTCTGTACTTTTACATCCAGATTTACGGTTAAAGTATCCATATCTCCTTTTGTATCTTTCACTATCATCGATATGGTATGATTATTTTCGGTGAAGTTTTTTTTCCACTGCATGAGGTCGCGAGCAGCAATCTCCTCTGTTCCATCGATAAACCATCGCAAATGTCCCTGTCCCGGATGCATCTCGTATTTGACAACAGCCTTAATATCAAATTTGTCGCTACAAAATTCCTTACCGTTCAAATCCTGATGATGAATATCGTTGATATAAAACGCAGCGTTCAATTTCCGTGTCGCCGAACCGCTTGAATAATAATACGATTCGCGAGTTCCAAGTCCGTATCCCAAAATCGTTATTCCTCCCGGGTTCCGGAATCTATAACTTTTATCGGCAATGGTTAAAGGCATAGAATAGAACGAGTAACCCGAAATATGGTCAGTCCATTCGCCGGCAGAGAGCGGCGTATAATCGCTGTTTCCGATGCTCATTTCCGTCAACATCTTATCCCCAGTCGGAGTAACGATAAGGACATGATGCTCTGTCAAAAGCGACGAACCGGAAGCGACAAAGGGCGCAAGAAGTAATTCGTTCATCGATTGTTGGATAGACGGAATCCAAGTCATGGCAGGGTCGCCGTTGTTAACCAGATTATCATAGGTTATACCCGTCAAATACGAAACCACAGCCACCGGATTGTTAGCTTCGATATAACAACCGTCATAGCTTAGCCCGTTTTTATTGGCATTGCCTTTACTGATTTCTATTTCAAGATATTGACCCGCGTTCAAGTTCAACGAACCGGAAACGACAGTTCCTCCGAGATGAGTGATTTTCGTTCCGTTTTTCGAGGCTACAACCCTCACTCTTTCTTTCCCGCGTATGGTCACCGGAACCATAAACGAAACACCCCAAGCCGTTTCGGGAAACAATTGCTCATACAAACAGTCGCAGGCAATTACATTGCTCGGAATATATGCGCACGAATTTGTTGCAAAATAGGCAACAGGCTTGTTTGCCGTGATATACCACCCTGTTGCATCGGATTCGAAATAGTGCGAATAAACTTCGCCTTTGTTCAGCCCGATTTTGTATATGCCGTTTTCGTAAATGTTTGTGCCGTTTTCGGTTGCAATCAGAGTGTATCCGTCCATAGCGCTTGTTACGGGATTGTATGATATGTGGTAATACGAAACGCCTAACGAATTGACAGGCAACACGGCTGTCGCATCGGTCGAACGTTCTGCAAGATTGATTGCGTAAACCGAAATGTCTTCGTCGGATTCAATGTGTAACGATTTGTCCGATTTCGCCGTCTGATTTGAATATACAACAAACTTTTCGAGGTTGGACAAATCGCGGGTATAAACGCTACCGGCTTCCAACGAAACGAGCGATGATGTGCCAATGCCTGTGAATGTAAACGTTACCTTAGTCGCCTTCACCGTTACAATCCTGATTTGTAAAGTAAGTGCGGTAAACGACTGGTTGGCGGCGTCATTATTCCCAAACGACACCCAAAAATCTTTACCCTGCGTAGTATGTTGAGCTTGAACTCTTATACTACATAACAACAGAATAGATAATATGTAAACGCAACGTTTCATGCCTTCATAAAATTGCACAAAATTAATTAAATTTTATTACTTTTGCATCCAAATATGCATTAAAACGAGTATGAAAAAAGTTGTATTAGTATCTATTTTAGTATGTGTAACAATTATTGTTACAGCGCAATCGGGTAAATATTTTGAGCCGGAAAATATCAAAACCCTGATGCAAAAAACGGCGGAATGGCAGCTGAAAAATCCGAAACACAAGCCGAATGATTGGACAAACGGAGCTTTTTATGCCGGAATATATGCCGCCTGGGAAACGACCAAATCGGAAGTCCTGTACAAAGCCTTAATTGATTTGGGTAATTCTACCCAATGGAAACCTGCCGAACGTTGGTATCATGCCGACGATATCGTTATCTGTCAAACTTATATCGATGTTTTCAGGAAGGATAAAAAACAAGAAATGATACAGGCGACTATCGATACGGTGAATAAATTTTTGGCGAATCCTTATCCCGTTCGAGGAATCGAAGTCATTAAATGGTGGTGGTGCGACGCGCTTTTCATGGGACCGGCAACGCTCGTGAAACTCGGTATCACTGTCAAAAACGATGAGTACCTGAAAAAAAGCGACGAATATTTCAAAGAGTGTTACGATTTGTTGTACAACAAGGAAGAGCGTCTTTTTGCCCGCGATTTGGGCTATGTGATTAAAAACGATGGGAAGGACCGTTGGGAAGCCAATGGAAAACGCATCTTCTGGTCGCGAGGCAACGGTTGGGTAATGGGCGGTCTGGCGCGGATATTGAAAGAACTGCCGAAAGATTATCCCGCCCGTCCGTTTTACGAACAATTGTTTAAGGAAATGGCGGCGAAAATTGTTTCGCTCCAACAGGCAGACGGCTTGTGGCGGGCAAGTTTGCTTGACCCCGATTCGTATCCGGGAGGCGAAGTTAGCGGCTCGGGATTTTTTTGTTACGCTCTCGCTTGGGGCGTCAACAATAATCTGTTAGACAAAGCGACATACAAGCCTGCAGTGGAAAAAGCATGGACGGCATTAAACGGCTGTGTGAACGACGAAGGTCGTATCGGTTGGGTGCAACCGATAGGAGCCGACCCTCGTAAGAACTTCACCGCCGACAGTTGGGAAGTCTATGGAACAGGCGCTTTCCTCTTAGCCGGCAGCGAAGTGATTAAATTTAAATAATCAGGGAATGCAAATTTACAGGATTGTAAAACATTTCCTTTCTCTTATCAGATTTGCTCACACGATTTTTGCCATGCCCTTTGCCTTTGTCGGGTTCTTTTGGGCATGGCACGAATCGACAATGAAAGGGTTTCCTTGGAAAATACTGTGTTTAGTGGTGTTATGCATGGTTTTCGCCCGCAATGCCGCGATGAGTTTCAACAGATATATCGACCGCAAATACGACAAGAAAAATCCGCGTACTAAAAACAGGGAAATACCGGCGGAAATAATCAGTCCGAACGCGGCTCTTGCTTTTGTGATTGTGAATTGTGTCCTGTTTTTCCTGACGACAGTATTTATTAACAATCTCGCTTTTTATTTGTCGTTTGTGGCTTTGGCTGTGGTACTTGGATATAGCTATACAAAACGCTTCACTGCATTATGCCATTTTGTTCTTGGAACCGGTCTGTCAATCGCTCCCACCGGAGCATATATCGCTTTGACCGGAGAATTCGCCTTGTTTCCTGTATTGCTCTCAATATTAGTGTTTTTTTGGGTCGGCGGCTTCGATATTCTTTACGCTCTCCCCGATTATGAGTTCGACAGGGAACATAATTTGCACTCCGTCCCTGTGGCTATAGGACGCAAAAATGCTATGTTTTTGTCAATTGCCGTACATGTCGTTTCGATACTGATTGCTGTGCTGACAGGATTCCTTTTCGACAGGGGACTGTTCTACTGGACAGGATGCGCCACTTTTGCCGGACTGCTGATATATCAACATGCGATAGTGTCGCCAACAAATCTGAAACGTATTAACGCCGCTTTCGGACTGATGAACGGAATCGCCAGCGTGTGCTTCGCAGTGTTTTCTATAATAGACATTTTA
>JAIRLF010000172.1 GCA_031259655.1 Prevotellaceae bacterium | reverse complement strand
CAGGCTTACGAAGATAAAGAACCGGGTATGGAATCGTGGTTCGGCACGGAGTTTAACCACAAAAACACCTGGTTTCCGCATATCGACCTGTTCACCGGTTACCTGAAACGTTGCGGGCTAATGCTCGAACAGGGACTTCCGGTGTCCGACGTGGCATATTTCATCGGCGAAGATGTGCCGGTAAACTCCGGACCATTGCGTTTGAATCCGGATACGGAGAAAGACGGCGTCGGCGTTCATACTTTGCCCGCGGGCTATCGCGCCGATTACGTCAATTCCGACATTATTATCAACGCCATGTCGGTGAAGGACGGGCGTATTGTGTTGCCGCACGGCGTTTCGTACCGTCTGCTTGTGTTGCCGACGTTGAAAACCATGCGTCCCGAAGTGTTGAGAAGCGTCGAACGTCTGCTTGCCGACGGCGCTATTGTGCTTGGAGAAGCGCCCGAACGTTCTCCGAGTTATCAAAACTATCCTGCGGCAGATAAAGAAATTATCGCTATTGCGGATAAAATCTGGGGCGACAAGTCCGCCAAACAGCGCGATTACGGTAAAGGAAAAATACTTTCGGGGATGACAATAGAGGAGGCGCTCGCTACGCTTAAGATAGCTCCCGATTTCAAAACGAACGACAAGCTCGTCTACGCCCACCGCACGACGTCCGACAGAGAAATATACTTCATCTCCAATCAGAGTGATAAGAGAATACGGACGTCTCCGGAATTTCGCGTTGCAGGAAAACAGCCCGAAATCTGGAATCCCGTAGACGGCAAACGTCGCGCCCTGCCCGCATTCGAAGCGCGTGAATCGTCGACCATTGTTCCCCTGCAATTAGAGCCTCGCGAAAGCGCGTTTATCGTCTTCTCGGGCAAGGGCAATCCGAAATCGAACGAGTTGAAAGACAATTTCCCCGAGGGGAAAACAGTACTCGAAATCGCCGCTCCCTGGACGGTGAAGTTCGAATCGGACAAAGTGAAACGCGGTCCCTCCGAGCCGGTCGTTTTCGACAAGCTTCAATCGCTGTCGCTGAACGACGACGAACGTATCCGATATTATTCCGGGACAGCCGTCTATAACAACACTTTCGCGCTCGAATCAAAGCCAGCCGGCGAGATTTATCTCGACCTCGACAAAGTCGGAGTTATGGCTAAGGTGAAAATCAACGGTCGATATTCCGGCGGAGCATGGACGTATCCTTATCGCGTGGACATCACCGACGCCGTGAAAACCGGAGAGAACACCATCGAAATAGAGACGGTCAACGAATGGGTTAATCGCTTTATCGGCGATTCGTCCCTGCCGAGAGACGAACGTATTGTTAAACCTATGTATAACAATTGGAATGCATCCAAAGAATTGCATGATGCAGGACTGTCGGAAACGGTTAAAATTGTTAGCATCGATTACAAATAAGCATATTTATGATGATAATCGTATATTAATTAAGGTATCGACACAAGATAAACGCAGAATGAGATTTATAAAACCATATTACAAATGTGCAGATAAACAGAATGATATCCGACAAAAATATTTTTATAAGATATTTTGTGAAAAAAATATCATCGAATTAAAATTTTATTATTAATTTTGCGCCTGAAGACGTACTGAATATTTTTTTAAAACATAACATAATTAACAAATAGACGCCATCATGAAGAGAAGAGATTTTCTAAGAAATGCAGCTATCACAGGAGCAGGAGCGACAGCGGGAATAACTTCCGTATTAGCGTCTTCGTGTGATAGCAATTCGCCGTCTTCTGCAAAACAGAAAGTATATACGCCCGAAGAATTGGGGATGTATTCTTTTGCAGATAAGGCGCCTGAGGGCAAACCGCTCAAAGCCGCGCTAATCGGCAACGGCGGACGTGGTACGGGAGCAGCCGTACAGTTTGTGAATGCAGGACCAAATCTGTCTATTGTCGCGTTAGCCGACGTGTTTAAGGACAAACAGGAGACTTCGAGGGCAGAGTTGAAAAAAGCGGGCATCGAAATACCGGACGCAAACTGTTTCGTCGGTTTCGACGCCTGGCGTAAAGTATTGGATATGCCCGACGTAGATGTTGTGCTTCTGTGCACTCCTCCGCATTTTTTCCCGGAGTACTTTCGCGAAGCCGTCAACACCGGGAAGCATATCTTTATCGAAAAGCCGGGAGCAATCGACCCTGTAGGCGCGCGCACACTGATAGCAGCATCGAAAGTAGCCAAAACGAAAGGATTAAGCATTGTCGCCGGTATGCAGCGGCGTCACCAGCTCGACTATTGGGAGACGTACCTGCAAGTGCGCAACGGCTTGATAGGCGACATTGTGCACGCCACCGCACGCTGGGATGGCGGCGCATGCTGGTTTAACAAACGCCGTCCGGAATGGAGCGATATGGAATACTGCCTGCGAAACTGGTACAACATCAACTGGCTGATGGGCGACATTCCGCTTGGATATGTGATACACAACATCGACGTTGTCACATGGTTTTTTGGCGACAGACCCGTGCAGGTTTCGGGATACGGAGGATGTGCGAGACGTCATACCGGCGATATGTACGACTTTTTCAGCATGGATTACACTTATGCCGACAATAAGACCATGCTCGCCACAAACCGTCAAATCAACGGCTGCACCGACGATATCAGCGAAAAGATATACGGAACGAAAGGCGTAGCGTTGCTGCCCAACCGTATTGTCGACAACAGCGGAAATCTGCTGTGGAAACATGACGCAAAGGCTAAACCCGTCAAAAACGCATACGAGCAGGAGCATATCCATTTCGTTGAGTCGATTCGTCTGAACAAACCGATAAATCAGGGCGAAGACCTGGCTTATTCGTCCATGATCGCTATCATGGGACGCGAGTCTGCATATACAGGTAAAACGATTAAGTGGGATGAAATCATGGCGTCGCCTCTTCGCTACGGTCCCGACAAGTACGAATTTGGCAACTTGCCCGACTATCACGAAGGGGGATTCCCGTTGCCGGGACGTCCCTTATAAGTTTTTTGACAGATATGTACGGTATTATAACAAACGATTGATTAAATGACTTTTTATGTAAACCATGTACAGGATAATTATTTCAACGATTGCACTTGAGCTGCCGACAGGCGGCAGATTACAAGATTTGAAACATGCAGGAAGCGCAACGCTTCCGGCATGTTTCGGGGGTGAAACACGAGAGAAGCGCAACGCTTCCGGTGTGTTTTTATTCGAAAATAAATATAATGTTAATATAAATTAAATTGTTATTGTTATGGATACAAACAGTAATTTGAATGTAATTGTAATGAAAAATTTGCCGAATGGTACATACTACACATTCGCATGCTCATTTAGTGATGATGTTGCCGAAGAACCCGAAATTGTAACGCTTCTCGGTAACGATTTGGTTGAATACAACCAATTGGAGACGCTTGTCGGAAAACATTTGGAATGGGTGAACAAAAGCCCGGACACCGAACTGATTGTTTCGGCAGATAAGCGTTTGGATGCTGCTATCACCGGACTGATAGTGCAGACTAATGCCGCAACGCGCGACCTCGACCCCATGAGGGCGGAAGCAGCGCGGCAGTTACTCGTTATGCTGAAAAATTACAAGCACGTAGCTAATAAGGCTTACGACGACGAGATTGCTCTGGCAAGCGCCATTCTTAATCATCTTAATGGCGACTGTCTTACTTATGTTAATACTCTTGGCTTTGCAAGCTGGACGGTGGAAATACAGACCTCTCTTGACGAGCTGGTTAACCTCATCGCGCGTCGCGACGCTCACAACGCTTTGAAACCGGAGAGTAACATAAAGGAAATACGGCTGAAAATGGACGTCATTTATCACCGTATGACAAGTACAATCAATGCAGCGGCAAGGCTCGGGACAATGCCTTCGGTCTACAGACTGATTGAGAAGCTTAATCCGGAAATCGACCGGCTGAATGCGCAGTATCATCGCGCAAAGTATGATATTGCTACCTGCGAACCCGCTCCGATTTCGCAGCAGGTATACACGGGCGAAGCCGTAACTCCTCTTCCGGAAGTGCTGTACACTACCGAAAAGACAGGCACAATAAAACTTTCGCTTGGAAAGGATTATAACCTGTCGTACAAAAACAACGTAAATGTCGGAAACGCCGAGTGTATAATAAAGGGTAAAGGTAAGTATAAAGGCAAAAAAACCGTAACGTTTATTATTGCTCGAATATAAATTCGACGAATGTAATGTCTTTGTGTTATAAAGAAAAAAATCTTTTATTGTGTTAATGTTTGGTTATTATTACAGGAACGAAATTTGAAGCAATCGGGAGCCTCGTATTTTCCTGATTGCTTCGCTTCGTTCTCAACGACGAAACATGAGGTTATTCTTTTGATACGGCATTAGATAATGAAAACAGTGCAGAAATGAAATATAATTTAAAGAATGGATTTAGCCGGCGAAGCTTCATAAGAAGTTCGGCGGCGGGTATAATCGGGAGCGTAGCTGCTCCGATGTTTTTGAACGGATGTTCGGGAAACGACGGTAACGAGAGGAAGTTGAAGAACGTAGATGTTACGGAGATTCTTCCCACCTCGCCGGACGGAGCTCCGTTGAAAG
Organism: Prevotellaceae bacterium; assembly: GCA_031259655.1. GTDB lineage: Bacteria > Bacteroidota > Bacteroidia > Bacteroidales > UBA932 > JAIRLF01. The sequence goes on along the minus strand of JAIRLF010000172.1, from coordinate 11,353 downwards.
CCGGATTGGTCGGATGCGGAGGTCGCGGAACAGGCGCTGCATGCGATTTCATTAGCGCCGGAAACGGGCTGCAAATAACAGCGCTCGGAGACGTCTTTCAAGATAAGTTGGACGCCTGCCGAAAGACATTGGAAAAAAAGGAACAGCAGATTGCCGACGAAAATTGTTTCATTGGGTTCGATGCATACCAAAAAGTTATCGATTCCGGCGTCGATATAGTGTTGTTATGCACGCCGCCGGTGTTCCGTCCGTCTCATTTCGAGTATGCGGTGTTGAACAACAAACACTGTTTTATCGAAAAACCTTGCGCTGTCGACCCTGTCGGCGCAAAACAAATCATGGTATCGGGAAAACGGGCTACACAACAGAAACTGTCTGTTATCAGCGGAACTATCCGCCGTTCGCAGAAAGACTGCATCGAAACATACCGTCGCGTGGCAGGCGGCGCAATCGGCGAGATTGTTTCGGCTCATGTTTCGCGCATGAGCGGAGCGTTGTGGCATATCAACAGACGTCCGGAATGGAACGATATGGAATACATGCTGCGTAACTGGGTGAATTTTTGCTGGACATCCGGAGACCATATAGTCGAACAGTTTGTCCACGAAATAGACCAGATGTCATGGTTCACAGGCGACAAAAACCCTGTAAGGGCGGAAGCTACCGGCGGACGGCAACGCAGAGTTACCGGAGACATGTACGACAACTTCAGTGTCGAATATCTCTACGGTGATGGACATAGAGCGCATTGCACAACTCGGCAAATCGACGGGTGCGACAATCAGACTGTTGTTACTGTCTATGGAACTAAGGGTTATACTAACTGTTACGACACAATATATAATCTCGACGGAACAGTGTTATGGAAGTATCCGCATCCGAAATCCGGAGATTCCGACCAGTCTATGGCTGTGCCTAACCCGTTCGTACAGGAACACATCCGCCTCGTTACCGCAATACGCTCCAAACAGCCCGTGAACGACGTCGAAAATCATGTGCGCTCCACATTAATGGCAATCATGGGACGCGAAGCGGCATACTCGGGGAAGTTTGTTACATGGGATAATATCATGGCTTCGACAATGAAACTCGGTCCGGAAACATACATTTTCGGTTCTGTTCCCGGAATCAAAGAAGAAATACCTCTTGCCGGAAAAGAAACGAAAGTGTAAATATCGTATACATAAAAGCAAAACAAAGGTTATGAAACGACGTAAGTTTATCAAATCCGCAATATTTGCATCCGGAGCCTTGACGATTCCGTTTGCCGGACGTTCGACCGAAGCCGGCAAAAGCGCTTCCGCTATATCGGCGACGGAGATAATTTTCAAGAAATCTATTATGTGGGGAACCATAGGAATGGAAGGCAGCATCTTAGACAAGTGCAAAGCGGTCAAAGCCGCAGGATACGATGGCGTCGAACCGAACAGCCATCTCAATCGCGCCGAAATGCTCGATGCAATTAATTCGACGGGACTGAGGGCGTCGAGCGTGTGCTGTTCGACGCACTGGCAAAAACCGCTGTCGAGCCCTGACCTCAATATACGCAAGGAAGGAATAGACGGCATACGGACAGCGCTCGAAGACGCCAAAACATATGGCACGGACACAGTATTAGTCGTGCCGGGAACGGTGAATCAGGATGTTCCGTACGACGAATGCTGGGAACGTTCGACTGAGTGTTTGAAAAAACTGTTGCCGATAGCCCAAAAACTGAATGTGAGAATCGGTATCGAGAATGTATGGAACAATTTTTTGCTCAGTCCGATGGAAGCATGTCGATATATCGACCAGTTTAACAGCCCGCAAATAGGATTCTATTTCGATTGTGGAAATATCCTTGTGTACGGATTGCCTGAACAGTGGATTCGCATATTGGGAAAACGTATCCTGAGGATACATGTCAAAGAGTTCAGCCGCAGCAAAGCAGATGCCGAAGGACGGTGGAAGGGCTTTAATGTCGCGCTGACCGAAGGCGAGGTTAACTGGACTGAAGTGATGAGTGAATCCCGCAAAAGCTATCGTGGACAATGGTTCACAACAGAACAGGGCAATTCGAAGACGCAGGACGAACTGTCCGATTTATGCAGACGCTTAGATAATATTCTTAAAATGTGATGACGCAATGAGAGTAAAAGCAAATATCGCAGCGGAAGAAAAGCTGCAACCGGCGGAACGAATGCCCTAATAGAGCGGCGCGTTTCGGCATTGCTGATGTTCTCCCGCAAACAGGCGGTATTTCAGTTGTTAACTTTTAAATATCTTTGCGTCCGGTTAAGATAAATGAATGCGGAAAGAAAATGAGAATAAAGAACAATATATCAGTTGATATCGGAAGCATTACGTTTCTGACAAAGACGGATTTTCATGCACGGGTTTCGGAGAGATTAAGCGAAGACGGCGCTCACTGCGTAGCATATTTCGCCGTTAAGGGCGACGATTCCCTGTCTCTTTTTTGCGGAATAGCAAACGATGTCTCGCACGATATTGATGTGCAGGCAACGCGGATTGGTTTTTCGGAAGACATGCGCTCGTTTGTTCCCGAACATAACAGCATGCATATCTTCGAAAGAGAAATACACGAACAGCACGGCATCCGGTTTGAGAATCATCCCTGGCTAAAACCGGTGCGATATCCGTTCGACAGATACGATAAGGAGAAAACTCCGGACAATTATCCTTTCTTTGCGATAGAAAGCGACGAACTGCACGAAGTCGGCGTCGGTCCGATACATGCCGGAATAATAGAGCCCGGACATTTCCGGTTTATCTGCGAAGGCGAGAAGGTCCTGCACCTTGAGATTGCGCTTGGATATCAGCATCGAGGCATCGAAAGCATGATGCAGGGCGTCCCATGCATCAGGAAGATGTTACTGTCGGAAACAATTGCCGGAGACTCGACTGTTGCTCATGCGCTTGCTTACGCGTCGGCGATTGAAGCTATGTCCGGCTTTGTCCCCAGAGAAAAATTACAGTTAGAACGTTCTATCGCCCTGGAATTAGAGAGAATGGCAATACATATCGGCGACACTTCGGCTTTGTGTTTAGACATCGCATATCAATTGGGACAAGTCGCTTGCGAAGCGCTCAGAACAATTGTCATCAATACTTTACAGCTGTGGTGCGGCAACAGGTTTGCAAAAGGGCTTGTCCGTCCGCATGGGACAAACTATCCCGTCAATAAATTACTCATTAACAAAATACGCGAAAATCTGTCGGAGACCGTAGGTCGCTATAATGAGGTTGCAGCGAAAATACTTTCGTTGCCAAGCTTGCTGGCTCGATTCGAAGACCTGGGAACCGTAACGCTCGAACAAGCCAAACGCGCCGGTCTGACAGGCTTATCCGCAAGGGCGTCGGGGCTCGAACGCGATGTTCGCGCATCGCATCCCTTCCAATACTACCGGCAAACAGAACACAAGATAGCAATCGAAAATTCCGGAGATATTTTATCGCGTCTGAAACAGCGAATCTCGGAGGTCGAACAGTCATACGCACTTATAAACGGATTTATAGACGCGCTCGAACAGGAAATCGAAACCGATTCACAGACTCCGAATTTCAGCCCGCTGCTGAAACCGAATCAGCTGTGTTTTTCCTTAACCGAAGGATGGCGAGGCGAGGTCTGTCACACGGTTATAACCAATTCGTCGGGCGCGATATCGTTCTACAAAATCAAAGACCCTTCGCTGCACAACTGGTTTGGGCTTGCTCTGGCAATCCGAAATCAGGACATATCGGATTTTCCGATATGCAACAAAAGTTTTAATCTCTCATATTGCGGTTTTGACTTGTGAATATTTCATTACCTTTGTCCAATGATAATAAATTTTAAAAAGATATACAAATGAATAGAAATGATTACTGTATAATAATGGCAGGCGGAATCGGAAGCCGATTCTGGCCCCTGAGCCGGACGAAAAAGCCGAAACAGTTTCTCGATATCCTCGGCGTTGGAAAAACGTTTATTCGACAAACCTACGAACGTTTTGCAAGGATTATTCCCCCTCAAAATTTCCTTGTTGTTACGGGAATGGATTATAAAGATTTGGTGCTGCACGAAATACCCGAAATCGACGAAAGTCAGATATTGTGCGAACCTATGCGCAGAAACACCGCTCCATGCATCGCTTACGCTACATACAAGCTGTTGAAAAAGAGCCGTAACGCAAGGGTTATTGTCACTCCTTCCGACCATATCATTTTCAACGACAACAAGTTTCTGGAAGTGATGCTCAACGGTTTGGCTTATGCCGAAAATAACGACGCGCTTGTTACCGTCGGGTTACAACCGACACGTCCCGAAACGGGATACGGATATATTCAAATCGAAAAAAACGACGCGCCCGGATGTAAGGACACTATCTGCAAGGTGCGGACTTTCACCGAGAAACCCGACGTCGACACAGCCAAAGTATTTGTCGAAAGCGGAGAATTTTACTGGAACTCGGGAATCTTTATTTGGAGCTTGGAATCAGTGCAAAAAGCCTTGTCGGCGCATTTGCCGGACATCGCCGACCTGTTTTCGAAAGGCATGTCCCGGTATGATACTCCGGACGAAGAACAGTTTATCTTCGAAGCTTATTCGCAGTGCTACAACATATCCATCGATTACGGAGTGATGGAAAAAGCAGAAAATGTGTTCGTTTTCGCCGCCGATTTCGGATGGTCGGACGTCGGTACATGGAATTCGCTTTATCTGCAATTGGATAAAGACGAGGACGGTAACGCTATCAAAAATGCAAATACCTACTTATCCGATGTATGCAACAGTATGATTAATTCCGACAATCATGATAAATTGATAGTCATCAAAGGATTGGACAACTACCTTGTTGTCGACACCAGCGATGTGCTTATGATTTGCCCGCGCAAGAACGAAGACGGTATAAAACAGACCATTTCGGAGGTGTTAGCCGGTAGCGGCACCGAATTTATATAGTCGCGCGCCGGATTACGAACAATGATTATGTGCAGGAGGTTGTTGATTTTATTAGCGCTGATGTTCACTGTTTTCGCGGCGGAAGCGGAATACGATACTTTATTCACGGAAACACTGCCTCCTGCTTATATCGTTCATTGGAAAAACAAAAAAGACTATCGCAAATTCAGACGAATGGTCTACAATCTGAAGAAAGTATACCCCTATTCGCAAATAGCGAAGAACAAGATGCTTGATTTAGACGCCAAATATAAACTCGCCGGCAGCAATAAAGAGAAGAAAAGAATAGTCAAACAGCTCGAAAAAGAATTGTTCTCAGAATTTGAAGCGCCTCTACGAAAACTGACAATATCGCAGGGACGAATGCTCATAAAACTAATAGACAGAGAAACGGGTCAAACATCATACTCCGTATTGAAAGAATTTAAGGGCGGAGTCAAAGCATTCTTCTGGCAGGGCGTGGCGCGACTGTTCGGCAATAATCTTAAAACGCAATACGATAAATACGGCGAAGATAAAATCCTGGAAGAACTTGTGTTAATGTGCGAAAATGGAACTTTCGATAAGGTTTACTACGCTATGTTTACGAAATAAACCGAGAGCCTCCGTTCACCGTTTATAATATGATTTCTTATTTCTGGCAAAGAAACAAAAAACATCCGCTAACATTTCCGTGCAACAGTCGTAAGTTTTCTTTCTTTTTTTTGCAATTAAAAAAAATGTCGTATCTTTGCGCCCAGATATCGAAAGATATTAGGCAGTGCTACGGCTCGGCCACCTGCAGGGGGAGTTTTTTAACTCCCTGCTGTATTTTTATATAGCAACCGTACTTTTCCTTTCTCGTATAACCATACCTCCTTAATATCTTGCTTAAAATTTTTCCGTTCGTGTATGTTACGTTTTATGTATCTATCGTTTGCCCCCTTATTGTTATTTATGATAATATACGAAGATTGTTTCAGTCCCTTTGAAATCATATTGGATATTTTCTCCTTCTTAAACGGTTTCATGAAACTTTCGTATTCATAATATTTCCCATTAATAATTAAATCAGGACATTTGCGTTCATATTTTGTTCCGATTAACCCGCCAAAAACCTTTTTGTATTTTTCATCCTTAAAATGAACGTTGGTAGTGATTTGCACCTTATCTCCCTTTTCTGCAAAATATTTCGAAATGGCAAGTAAATCCCTATGATCGGTTTTTTTGATATATCCTTTCATTATTTCAATTTTTCCACCATTACCAAATTCCTTATATACATTAAATTGTTGCGTCAGCATGTTAATTCAATTAAACTGCAAAGGTAATAATTTACGAAATAACGCCGGCTAAATTGACGGCAGAAGCTCAATGCCGAATGATTCGGCGTTGATTTGTTCCAAGAAGTAAATGTCATGCGACACAACGATAAGCGTTCCGCGATATTCGTTGATTGCATCGGTCAAAACTTCGATATTCCGGATATCGAGATTATTTGTCGGTTCGTCGAGGATAATGATGTCCGGAGCGTGATTGCTAATAGTCAGACAACAAAGCATCAGCCGCATTTTCTCTCCGCCACTGAGCGAGTTACACGATTTATCCCATTCGTCTTTCGCAAACAAAAACCTGTTTAATCTGATTTTGATTTCGTGTTCTTGCAAGGAAGAGGCGTTGAACATCTGAGCCTGTTCGTAGACGGTCAGGCGATTATCTATCAGCGAATAGTCCTGGTCGATATAGATAGCGGTGTTTTCGGCTCTGAAAACAGTACCCTCTGTTGGTTGTAATATGCCGAGAATGATTTTTATCAAAGTCGTTTTTCCCGAACCGTTAGCGCCACGCAACGTCAGCCGTTCTCCGCTTTTGATATCGAAAGTCAGAGCTTGTCGCCAAAGCATTTTGTCGCTATATCCGAAATTGAGGTTTTCGGCTTTAATCAGCGTTTTACCGAGGTGCAGCGACGAATTGTCGAAGCCGAATTTCATCCCGTCTACATCGGGCAAATCTCTACGCAATGCAGTCAATTCGCGCGCGATAGCTTCGGTCTTTTCGGCATGTACGTTCTTTAGACGGGCGGAGCTTCGTTCGGCGTCATTTTTCAGTTTGTTAATCATAATTTTGGGGGTTCCTTCTTTCCGTTGTTGCCGGTTTCCCCGCGCGTTTCGCCGTTGCTGACGTTCCAAGGTATCGCGCTCTGTTTCTTTTGCTTTTCGTAATGCTTTTTCCTTACTTCGGAGGTCGTTTTCAAGAGCGATTTTTTCGATTTGTTTCTGTTCGGCATAAAAATCGTAATTTCCGCCGTAAACAGTTATTCCTTTATTATTTAGTTCGCACACCGAATCAAGCAGATTCAGCAGTTTTCTGTCGTGGCTAACTACAATCATCGCATATTTGTACGACTGTATAAAATCGTACAACAAAGTCCTGCCGTCCATGTCGAGATGATTACTCGGCTCGTCCAGCAGAACCATTTCGGGTTGAGATATGGATATTCCGGCAAGGAAAACTTTGGTTTTTTGCCCTCCGCTCAATGTTTCCATTTTCTGATTCAAGTCCAACTCTTCGAGTTTCCAGCACGATAAGGCTTCCATACATCTTTTTTCAATCGTCCAGTCGTCGTTTAAGAGGGCAATATTTGTTTCCGTAACATTTCCCGAAACGATTTCGGACAAGGCTTTCAATTTTTTGTCAACTCCAATAGCCTGCGCAACGGTCAATTCGTTGAATTGTCCGAAAATCTGCGGCATGTAATAGCTCTTCGACTCGCAGTGAAGTACTCCGCTCGATGGTGGTAAAATCCCCGCAATAATTTTCAGCAGGGTAGATTTTCCAATGCCATTGTTACCAATCAACGCAATTTTATCGCGCTTGTTAACTGTGAGATTTATCCTGTCGAACAGTAAATCTTTATTTGGATGTACATAAGTAATGTCCTGAACAATAAGCATGATTTCTGTTAACTGTTATCTTTTAGTTTTTAGTTTTCAACGTCCATTCTGTCTTTAGTCAGTTGGGTTTTCATTTCGTCGATATTGTCGAATTTCATATCCATCCGGACAAAACGCTCGAACCTCACGGATATTTCCTGACCGTAGATATCGTCGTCGAAATCAAAAATATGCACTTCGATAGCCGTTTTTCCCGAATTATCTACGCTTGTTTTTTTTCCGATATAGAGCATACCTTTCAAATTATGTCTGTCGAGCAAATCAATACGCACGGCGTAGACGCCGTCATGCGGAATTAACTTCGAGGATTTCAATTCGATATTAGCAGTAGGAAAACCGATTGTTCTGCCCAACTTTTTTCCGTGTACGACGATACCGGTCAGGGAGTAAGGATATCCCAGCATCGAATTAGCTTCGTCGATATTGCCCTCGGTAAGGCATTTACGTATTTTTTGCGAACTAATAACCTTATCGTCCGCTACGAAAGGCTGAACCTGTTCGCAATACAAGCCGAATTTCTCGCAAGTTTGTTTTATCGCATCAAAACCTCCGGTTCTGTTTTTACCGATATGATGGTCGTAACCAACACATAAGCCGGCAATATTGTACTTTTTCACGAGTTCGTCGACGATAAACTGTTGTGGAGACATCTCCGAAAGTTCCTTTGTAAAAGGGATGATTATAACTTTATTTATACCAAGAGCTTCAATACGCCGCTTTTTTTCTTCTATCGTCGATAACAATTTCAGTTTCTCCGGTTCGTTGTTCAACACAATGCGCGGATGAGGCCAAAACGTAACTGCACACACAGGTAAGTTAAGGGTCAAACCCGTGCATTTCAGTTTGTTCAGGACAGCAGCATGTCCTCTGTGAACGCCGTCAAAAAAGCCTGTTGTCGCTATATATTTTTCCATATACATTCTCAAAAAACGCAACAAAATTACATAAAAATACTGAATATGGTTTCCAATTGAATTTTTTTTTATACTTTCGCACTTTAATTAGGTCGATTTATGTCCAAACAACATTTTTTTAATACATCGCTAAGATTTTGTATCCTCGGTAGCGGCAGTTGGGCGACAGCGTTGATGAAACTGCTGACAAGCAAACAAAACAGCAACGTTTACTGGCATATACGTTCCGAAGAAACTATCGCACATATCCGGAAATTCGGAAACAATCCCAAATATTTATCCTCAATACGTTTCGACACATCGAAATTCGAAATGACGAGCGACGTGAACCGAGCGCTGGAACTGTCGAACGTCGTAATAATCGCGATTCCCGCCGTTTTCATTGCCGAAACGTTGTCGAAAGTCAATGTAGACATGAGCCGCAAATTCATTGTTTCGGCAGTAAAAGGGATTGTTCCGGAGTTGAACAAGTCGGTTTCGGAATATTTCAACGCTAAATACGGAATCCCGTACTCTCAACTCGGAGTGATTTCGGGACCCTGTCATGCCGAAGAAGTGGCTTTAGAACGTCTGTCATACCTTACATTTTCGTGTAAAAGAAAAAACTTGGCTGAACTTATTTCCAAAAATATCGAATCGCCTTTCCTCAAAATAATATCCTCGACCGATGTTTATGGCTCGGAATACGCGGCAATACTGAAAAACATCTACGCAATCGGCGCGGGAATATGCCACGGATTAGGTTACGGCGACAATTACATTTCGGTGTTTGTGAGCAATTCGTTCGAAGAGATGCGCCGTTTTCTCAACGACACGAACTTAAGTCCCCGGCAAACAACCCGTTCGGCTTATCTCGGCGATTTACTCGTAACATGCTATTCGCAATTCAGCCGGAACAGAGCGCTCGGCACAATGATAGGCAAAGGATACAGCGTGCTTTCGGCAACAATGGAAATGAGTATGGTAGCCGAAGGTTACCATGCATCGAAATGCATACACGAAATCAATGCGACAAGTAATGTAATAATGCCCATCGCCGATACTGTTTATAGAATTTTACACCAAAATGCACCTGTATTCGAGGAAATAAAAAAACTGAGCAACGAAGTATTATTGTAATAGAAACATGTTAATAATGACACGATTCATACAAATATCGAATCGTCGGAATATCTTTTATTTTTTATTTGCATTAAAAATAACTACTTTTGCGCCGAATTATAAAAAATAAATTTAGTATTGAATATGTCAAAAATTACAATTATTGGAGCCGGAAATGTGGGCGCTACATGTGCAGATGTTATTGTCTCAAGAGAATTAGCCGACGAGGTCGTATTGCTTGATATTAAGGAAGGTATCTCCGAAGGAAAAGCAATGGATATAATGCAGACCGCCGCTTTGCGCGAGTTTAACACACGATTGACCGGAGTGACAAACGATTATTCGGCAACAGAAAAGTCGGATATAGTGGTGATTACCTCGGGTATTCCTCGTAAACCGGGCATGTCCCGCGAAGATTTAATAGGAACTAACGCTAACATCGTCAAGTCGGTAACGGAAAATATACTGAAATATTCTCCCGACGCTATACTTGTTATGATTAGCAATCCTATGGACACAATGACCTATCTGACAATCAAAACAGGTAACTTGCCGAAAAACAAAGTTATCGGTATGGGAGGCACTTTAGACAGCTCGCGTTTCAAATATTATCTCAGCAAGGCATTGAACGTGCCTGCGAGCGAAATTCAGGGCTTTGTGATAGGCGGTCACGGCGACACTACGATGATTCCCCTAATCCGATTTGCTACGTACAACGGAATCCCCGTTTCCGAACTCCTGTCGCAAGAACAAATAGACAAGGTCGTTGCCGACACAATGGTTGGAGGCGCTACACTGACGAAACTGCTTGGAACATCGGCATGGTACGCTCCCGGCGCTGCTTGCGCTTCCTTAGTCGAATCGGTTATACGCGACCAAAAACGCGTGTTACCCTGCTGTGTCGCTTTAGACGGCGAATACGAACAAAAAGATATCGCTCTGGGAGTTCCTGTCGTTCTGGGTAAAAACGGCTGGGAGAAAATCGTTGATTACAAATTGAATGATGCCGAACAAGCTCTGTTCAACAAAAGCGCCGAAGCAGTGCGCAATATGAACGGCGTTCTGTCGGAAATGAAGATTGTCTGATACTTAATCAGAATATTTGTTTAATATCAAAATGAGAGTATTTCTAAAACCGAATACTCTCATTTTTTTATAAAAAGATGAAATGTAGTAATATTTGTAGTGGTATTTTATATTATACTGTTTATTATTCTACTGTTGTGTTGGAGAAGGTATAAATCAGGTAATTGCGTTAATTTATCGGGTTCGTCTCTCCATATTCTTGTATGGTTTACCAAAAGCGGGAAAAACTCGTAGAACGCATCTCGCAGAACATCATAGTTGTTTACCAAATATTCGACGGCATATTTACCGGTTCGTGGCAATCCCGAATGTTTATGCATAAATTCAAGAACATATTCGAGACTGTTTAACTTTTCATAATTTTTCAGCCTGTTTCC
>JAIRLF010000049.1 GCA_031259655.1 Prevotellaceae bacterium | reverse complement strand
CCCCTTTAACATGGAATGTTTTTGAACAAGATAATTTGTCCGCATTCCATGTTGGGCTCAACATTAAAAATTGTTTATGGTTGCAAAATTACGAGTTACAGAACTTCCGCTCCGGCGTAAATTAGACTGTTGCGATTTTGAAAGACAGGTTCAAACCGGAGTCAAGGTAGGGAGTATTCGTATTATTGACAGTCGCTAAAACTTTGCGACTTGTTGTTAACAGGCGTATATGGTTACAGTGAACGTAACAGATTGAGGGCACATTCTGCATACAACACCGACGGTAGACTGTTTATCAAATTTATTGCTCTTATTATTTACATGCATATAACAAAAGTGATGAGAAATAATAAACTGTTCGGAAAATATTCTGTGCAAGAACTATTAAAAGAACTCTCTAAAATGAAAATCTCTTTTCTCCAAAATATCGAGCCTGTAAAAAGTGAAATCTCTAAAAAACAAATGACGATTTTTAGGGCTTTCAATTTCAAACCTTAGGAAGAATCGGGATTCATCGTTATTAACTTTTTTCTCCAATTCAGGTTATCTCATATCTCATCCTTTAATCAGCGATATCAGTTCATTAATTGACAGTTTTGCGGACTGGTCGCTACCTTCGAGAAGAGAATCGGCGAGGTCGCGTTTGGTATTATGGAGTTGGATGATTTTTTCTTCGATAGTCTGTTCGGCGACTAATCGATAGACTGTTACCGGGCGATTTTGTCCGATACGGTGAGCGCGGTCGGAGGCTTGGTCTTCGACTGCGGGATTCCACCAGGGGTCGAGATGTATTACGTAGTCGGCGGCGGTGAGATTGAGACCCAATCCGCCGGCTTTGAGGCTGATTAAGAAGAGGTCGCCCTGTCCGTTTTGGAAATTGCGCACTTCCGATTCGCGTTTAGTAACAGAAGTCGAGCCGTCTAAATAGCAATATGTGTATTCGGCTTCGTCCAGCGCTTTTCGCACTATGTTCAGATGCGTAACAAACTGACTGAAAACCAGCGCCCGATGCCCGTTATCCTTTAATTCGGCGACGATTTCGAGAAACGTGGACAGTTTTGTCGATTCGATAGCGATTTCGGGATACACCAGCGAAGGATTGCAGCAGGCTTGTCGCAGACGGGTGATTTCGGCAAGAACTTTCAGATGTTTAGCGCCTTGCGGACTGTCGTCGTTTTCGAGCGATTCGAGCGCTTGACGGCGTAACATTTCGTAAAATGCAACCTCTTCGTCGCTTAGCGTTATTTTTCGGATGATTTCCGTTTTTGGGGGCAGTTCTTCGAGTACGGCGGTTTTAGTTCGGCGCAGGATAAACGGCGTAATCAGTTTTTTGAGACGTTTACGCGATTTTTCGTCGTCGGGACGGATAAAAGTGTCGATAAAATGCGACAGACTGCCAAGCAGTCCGGGGTTAATAAACTGAAACAGGTTCCATATTTCGCCCAGATGATTCTGTATCGGCGTGCCGGTGAGTATTGTCCGGAAATCAGCCTGTAACGACATCGCTGCTTTCGATGTTTTGGTATTGTAGTTTTTGATTGCGTGCGCTTCGTCGAGTATTACCGTCGCCCATTGCTTTGCCGTAATAGCCTGTTCTTCGGACAGCAGCAGACCGTAAGACGTTATCAGCAAATCGCCCGGCTCGAGTGAATCGAGCGTTGCCGCACGGTCGACATTACGCAGTGTCTTGATATTTAGCGACGGTGCAAAACGGTTGACTTCGTTTATCCAGTTCGGCATCACCGATACGGGCGAAACAACCAGCGCCGCTCCGATGTGCGCACGGTGAAGCAAAACGGCTATAGCCTGCACAGTCTTTCCCAAACCCATGTCATCGGCAAGACAGGCTCCCGCACCCCACTCCGAAAGTCGAATCAACCACTGATAACCGCTGACTTGATACGGTCGTAATTCGGTCTGCAACAGCGACGGTACGGACGCTTCCGACAGTTGCACCGTCTCGAGACGGTTGCAAAAATCGCGCCAAGCCTTATCGACTTTAAGGTTTTCAAATTCGTCGAAAGTATCGACTATCGAAGCGGAAGCAAAACGGTTCAGGACGATTCCCTTTTTCGATTCGGCTGTAAATGCGGCAAGTTCGGACAAACGTTTTCGCAGTTGTTCGCTAAGCGAAATAAATTCGCCGCTGCTCAATTCCACGAAACGTCCGTGTCCATGACGTATCATTTCGAGCAGTTTACCGATAGACAGCGCCGTATTTTCGTCGATTTTCAGTTCACCTTCGAGTTCGAACCAGTTGATATTGCCTGTCACGCTAAGGCTAATGTCGTTGAAACTGACTTTTCTGCGTATTTTTAACTGTTCGCCTTCGGGCCATTCGACAACCGAAATATCCTGATGACGTTCCAGAACATCAAGCAGTTCGAGCGCGTCAAGCGGATTGTCGAACGTCATCAGTCCGTCGTCGGCAGTTGCAAGATTTTCGATTGTCTGTATATCGTTAAGTATTTGTTCGTTGTAAGCGGTTTCGTCGTCGAGATTACGAATAGCGCGTACACGTTCTCCGTTTTCGTTTGCGATAAGCGTTTTTCCTCCGCGTCCGGGTTTGCAGTACGGCGGATGCGTCCCGAAAGGTTTGACAAACATTTCGGCTTTCAAACCGTCGCCCATAGGCAAAAGTTGTACGTGAATACGCGAATCGGAATCGACCTGTCGCACTTGAACATCGTCCCCGTCAACTATCAGATCGGACTGGATTTGCATGTATGCGGAAAAATGTTTCAGTACCTGCGTCAATTTTTCGTATCCCTGTTCGGGTACGGGTTCGCTGTGCGATAATGCTTCAATAATATCGCACTGCAATTTAGTGATTTTATATACCTTATAACGGGTATTGGTTTCTTTCCGGATAGAGATACCCTCGCGCGGTTTTTTTATATCGCATTTCATCGTATATTTTTGTCCCGTCGATTTGACGACATTTATCACCGGTTGAGCGGCAATCAGTTCGACGGGGATATTCGAATTTTCGAGATACACGTATGGATGACCTATCATTTCATATATTGCGCTACGGTCAAGCGCCTGCTGAAATATAGCGCCACAGGATGCAATACGTTTATCCTGTTCGGTCAGACATTCTACCTTTTTTTCAAAGAAATTTGTTATTGAAATATTTCGTCCCGAAGTCCATCCGGCAGCGTTGCGCGTCTGAAGTATGGGATATGCATTTTCACGTGAAGGGAAAAAACGGTATGCCACACGCGTTTTACCGTCGCCCTCATTTTGACGCATGACAATTTGTACGGCATCAAGCGAAAAATACGAGTTGAGTTGTTTCTCCCATTTTTCCGGATGTTTGACGTGCGAAAGCGCCGGCTTGTGTTTGAATTTTGCGGCAATATTGTTGAACAGCAGTTTGTATTCGTGATTATTCGGCGACCATTTTCTCAGCAGATAAGCCGCTTCATAAGCAAGAACATAATGTTTGTTATCGCAAGCCTGTTGTGTATATTTTGCAATGACTTCTATCGCGTCATGCGGACAGTCCATCAGTCCCGATGCGATTGCGCTCCACAATATTTGTCCGGCATTGTCTCCGTCGGCACGCATCACCTGCATGGCTATTTTTCTGGCGTTTGCTACATTTTCGATGCAATATTCGCATGCTTTGTGAAGATATAAATAGGCGCTGGCAATATATACCGGTACATTTTCGTCCGATATTCTCCGGAAAACAGGGGTATAATAATCCTGTCCTTTTGCCATACACGCTGATATATAAAACAAAGCGATTTCGGGCAAAACGGGAAGATATTTGTTTTTGTATTTACGTCGCTGCCGTTTCAGTCCTGTCTCGAACAGCGACAGAGCTTCGTCCGTGTTTTCGTTGATGAACGCGAAAATCGCTTCGACAAAATAGTTTAACGCTTCATCCCTGTATAAAGATGTCAATTTCCGCGCCTGCTCTAAATCGTTCTGTATTATTGCGACTTCGGTGCGTATAAGATTTAATTCCAGCGATGTGTGATTCTGTAATTTTGTGTCTATCAACTGTAAATAATCGAACGAAAGGGTGTTGTGAACCGTTTCGTTGAAAATGTGGGAGAAAATGATTCCGATTATCTTATCGGAGACCTTATTGAGATGCGGAGCGTATGCCGGCTGTAAAAAGATAACCGACAGAGATTGAAGTTGCTCTTTATCACGTAAAATCAATTCATCCTCTTCTTCATCCGGATTACCCGACTGAAAACAAAGAGCAAGCAGATAATCAAGTATTCTTCCATGAAACGATTGTGAATAGGCAAAATAGCCGAATATGGACTGTTTTTTATTCATCTGCGATTTCTTAGTGCATATCAACGGAAATAGCCATATCATCAAAGAGGTATTGATGA
>JAIRLF010000009.1 GCA_031259655.1 Prevotellaceae bacterium | reverse complement strand
CACCCTTATGCGGAAGTGGAATTTGTGTACAGCGCCTCGAATCCGGGAGCGGCTGTCGATTTGACGCACACCGATTTACTTGGCGATACCGATTTGCGTTTCACAAACGAAGTGAAACCTGTCGACGTCCTTTTTTTATGTCTCGGACATGGCATTTCGAGAGAATTTTTGTCGAACAATCATTTCGACGAACACACGAAAGTCATTGATTTAGGGAACGATTTCCGTATCGATACAGTGTTCGACGCCGGAGGGCAAAGTCGAAATTTCGTTTACGGGTTGCCGGAGATAAACAGGCGGCAAATTATCGAAGCCCGAAGCATTGCCAATCCCGGATGTTTTGCGACAGCCATACAGTTGGCTTTGATTCCTTTAGCTTCGGCAAATGTGTTGAGCAACGAAGTCCATATCAATGCAATCACAGGTTCGACAGGGGCAGGACGTTCCTTAAGCGAGACCACGCATTTCAGCTATCGCGAAAACAATCTGTCGGTATATAAAGCGTTTACCCATCAGCATCTCAAAGAAATCAACAGGACGTTGAAACAGATACAGGGCAATATTCCCGAACTGAATTTCGTTCCGGTACGCGGTGGTTTCACGCGCGGCATCTTCGCTGTTCTGTACACCGATTGCGAGATGGACGAAAACAGTATCGTTAAATTATACAAAGACTTTTACGCCGCTCATCCTTTCACTCACGTGGTTGACAAGTCGGTGAGTTTGAAAGACGTCATAAACACAAACAAATGCCTGCTCAACGTCGGCAAACATGGAAAAAAAGTCCTTATTACAAGTGTAATAGACAATCTGATAAAAGGAGCTTCGGGACAAGCCATACAGAATATGAACCTGATGGCGGGACTTGACGAAGATTGCGGTCTAAGGCTTAAATCATCGGGTTTTTAATGAATTGATTAAAGAATTAAAATATAGATAAACATGAATAATAAAGTATTACTGGCATTCAGCGGAGGTTTGGACACCTCGTTTTGCGTTCAATATCTGAGAAACGAAAAGAATCTCGAAGTGCACACCGCTCTGGTAAACACCGGCGGTTTCAATCGTGAAGAATTGAAACTCATTGAAAAAAAAGCGCTTGATTTAGGCGCTGCATCGCACATCAACATCGACAGGGTCAAGGAGTTTTACGAAAAGGGCGTTAAGTACATGATTTTCGGCAACTCGTTACGGCAGAACACTTATCCTCTTTCGGTAAGTTCCGAACGCATTTTTCAGGCTTTGGCTATTGTCGACCGTGCAAGGGAAATCGGGGCTGCGTACGTCGCTCACGGAAGCACCGGCGCAGGTAACGACCAGGTACGTTTCGACCTTGTGTTTCAGGTCATTGCTCCCGAAATCGAAATACTGACGCCTATCCGCGACCTTCGACTGTCGCGACAGGAAGAAATTGATTATCTCGCGAAACACGGTTACGCTTATAATTGGGCGAAATCGAAATATTCCATCAATCAGGGTTTATGGGGGACAAGCATCGGCGGCGTCGAAACCTTGTCGTCCGATGGCGTCCTTCCCGAAGAAGCATATCCCGTTCAAGCAGTTAAACAGGGCAAAGAAAAAATCAGCATCGAATTTGAAAACGGCGAACTGGCAGGTCTTAATGGTCGAAAACTCGCTCCCGAACTTGTTATCGGAGAGATAGAAAATATTGCCGCTCCGTTCGGGATAGGACGCGACATACATATCGGCGACACTATCATCGGCATCAAGGGTCGCGTAGGTTTCGAAGCCGCTGCCGCATTGATAATTATCAACGCACATCGATTGCTCGAAAAACATGTACTGACAAAATGGCAGCAATACTGGAAAGACCAAATGGGCAACTGGTACGGGATGATGATGCACGAAGCTCAATATTTAGAGCCAGTAATGCGCGATATCGAAGCGTTTCTGCAATCTTCGCAAAAATACGTAACCGGTTCTGTTGATGTTGTTTTACAACCATATCATTTCGATGTTACGGGTTGCACGACAAAGCACGACCTCATGTCGTCGAAATTCGGCGAATACGGCGAAATCAACAAAGCTTTTACCGGAGAGGATGTTAAAGGCTTCACAAAAATATTGTCGAATCAAATGAAAATTTATTACACCGTAAACTCCCATAACGACGACTAAAAGATGTGAGATAAATAAGGTATAACGAATTATTGGAATTGTGATGAGTAGGGATTGGCTGATGGTTGGGGTAAATTTCGCAGTACTGCTGTTGTTACAGGTTTTTGTTTGCAATGCCGTATATCTCGGAATTTATCTTAACATACAGATATATCTGATGTTTATACTGTTTCTTCCGGCAAATTTTTCGAGATTGTTAGTCTTGTTTTTATCCGCAATAATGGGATTGAGCGTAGATTTGTTGTCGGGCGACCTCGGATTGCATATGGCTGCATGTACTGCAATGGGTTACGTGAGACCATATCTACTTAAACGTATCACAACTACAACGACGGGACAAATCGAAATTCCTCCGCTCAACAGAACGCATCTCGGACAGTATTATATATATACCGGAATACTTATCACGCTACATCACTTGCTGCTATTCACTTTGGAAACATTCGAACTACGAGAAATACCGTTTATCCTGACAAGAACAATTGTTAGCGCAAGCTGCAATATCGTTCTAATCAGCCTCGCCGTTAGAGTTAAGAACTAAAAACTAAGAGTTAAGAGTGGCTGACGCCGGATGTAATCTTTTTCGTCATTGCGAGGCACGAAGCAATCCGGTTGACACGACACTACTATCGACGCTAATGCGTCTGACGCCGGATGTAACTTTGCGTTCTTTGTGGTTAAAAATCTATTGTTTGCGAAAAGCGTCATTGTAAGGAGCGCCACGACGAAGCAACCCTGAAAACTGTTAATCTGGGTTGCTTCGGGCTACGCTGTTTGCGGGGTTGGTAAACTTTTAAGTGAATCACACCCATTTCACGAGGCAAAAATCCTGTCTGTGCGGCGTATTCGGGTTTTTCGCATAAATCCGTATTGCCGAGAGGAATGTTCCCGAAGCTGTCGGCACGAATTTAATTTTGTAAGTAGCTTCGCCCGTTCTGCGCGAGGTGATATTGAACTCCGTCTGCATGACTATTGTTTTAGTATCTCCCGACTGTTTGGCGAGCAGAATTTCGACGCCTATATCTTCGGGATTGAGGAGGCCTGTAGCGAGCATAACCTCAACTTCGTATTCTTTTCCCAG
>JAIRLF010000402.1 GCA_031259655.1 Prevotellaceae bacterium | reverse complement strand
AAAAAAACCAATTTTTCCCGTATAAATTTCAAGCAAACGACATTTGATATCCAGCCTGTTGCAAATTTGTTACATGAGCAAATATCAGTAAAAGGACGTTGATTATCAAGGCGCAAGCATTTTGAGGAGTCTCATATATGACGAATAATCAATGTAATACATCGAAAATTGTTCATTAAAAATAAAAACACTACATTTGCATTGGGAAAATCCCATAATAAAGTTAGTTTGAATTAAAATGTTATAGATGTATTCAGCTGAAGACATTAAAGAATTAGTGGAAAAATCATTGAAAAGTATACAGTATCCTGACGGGCCTTCGGAATTATATGCCCCGGTTACGTATAATTTATCAATAGGAGGTAAACGAATCAGACCGATATTGGTATTGTTGTCGTGTAACCTTTTTACCGACAGGATAACGGACAAGTGCATCTTGCCTGCGACCGGGTTGGAGATATTTCATTGTTTCACATTAGTTCACGACGACATTATGGATAAAGCGGATATGAGGCGCAATCAGCCATCCATCCATAAAAAATGGAACGTAAACACCGCTATTTTATCCGGAGACGCCATGTGTATAGAATCCTATAAACTATTATGTTATGCCGAAACGGCTAAAGTATCCGACATATTGCACAGTTTTAATAAAGCGGCTTTAAATGTCTGTGAAGGACAGCAATACGACATGAACTACGAAAGCAAAACCGTCATAACCGAAGACGACTATCTGAAAATGATAGAACTCAAAACGGCGGCGTTGATTTCGGTATCGACAAAAATTGGCGCAATCATGGGCGACGCGTCTTCGCCGGATATCGACAGGCTTGCAAGAATCGGTCGCAATTTAGGCTTGGCGTTTCAGATTCAGGACGATATAATGGATTCTTATTCCGATTCCAAGAAAATCGGCAAAGACACAGGATTAGACATCGCCAACAACAAAAAAACATACCTGCTGACCTCAGCCATTCGTCATGCAAAAGGCGAGCAGCGAAAGCAACTGATGTCACTGTTAAGCGACAAAGATATTCCACTTGAACGAAAATACGCCGAGATGAAAGAAATCTACGACAATCTGAAAGTAAGATATTTAGCCGAAGCTAAAGTAAAAGAATATTTTTCGATAGTCGAAGAAGAATTTAAAGCGGTTGAAGTCAAACCGGAACGGAAGCGCTATTTTAAAGAATTTATTGACAGTTTATTCGAAAGACAAAAATGAACACAGACTTATTTTCACAATGTTGCACGGAGATTTTTAACAAATCTATCGAACAGTATCACAAGACGGATGATGTTGACGCCGTGATAGACAATCCTTATCCGAAGCAGTCTGTCGAATATCTTTTGTTCCTGAAAAACAGCATCGACACTGTTCAATGGCATCTTGAGGACATTATCCGCAAGCCGGATATCGACACCGTTGAAGCTTTGCAGATTAAACGGCGGATAGACAAGTCGAATCAAGACAGGACAGACCTTGTCGAACTGATTGACAATTATTTTCTTGACAAATTCAAGAATGTAGTCAAGTCGCCGGATGTGAAAATCAACACCGAAAGTCCGGCCTGGGCTATCGACAGGCTGTCGATACTTGCCTTGAAAATATATCACATGCGTATTGAAACCCTTAGAACAGAGGCTGCAACAGAACATATAGACGCATGTAAACAAAAACTGGAAGTGTTGCTCGAACAGCAAATCGACCTTTCGACGGCTATCGACCAACTGTTGGAAGACCTCGCTTCAGGCAAAAAATACATGAAAACATACAAACAAATGAAAATGTACAACGACCCGAATTTGAATCCAGAACTATATAATAAGAAATAAGAAAAAATTATGGCAAAAGAAGAAAAAAACACAGATGGCAAGAGCGAGAAACTGAAAGCTTTACAGGCTGCGCTCGACAAAATTGAGAAAGATTTTGGCAAAGGCACTATTATGAAAATGGGCGATAAGGTGGTAGAAAATATTCCCGTGATTTCGTCCGGCTCTATCGGTATCGACCATGCCTTGGGTATTGGCGGATATCCAAGAGGCAGAGTTGTTGAGATTTATGGTCCCGAATCGTCGGGAAAGACAACCCTTGCGATACATGCAATCGCCGAAGCCCAGAAAGCGGGAGGAATCGCCGCTATCATCGACGCCGAACATGCTTTCGACAGAACGTATGCAATAAAATTGGGCGTAGACGTCAATACTTTACTGATTTCGCAACCCGACAACGGCGAACAGGCTCTGGAAATCGCAGACCAGTTGATTCGTTCCGGAGCGGTTGATATTGTAGTGATTGACTCTGTCGCCGCTCTCACTCCGAAAACCGAAATCGAAGGCGATATGGGCGATAAAAACATGGGACTGCAAGCCCGTTTGATGTCGCAAGCTTTGCGTAAACTCACCGGAACGATAAACAAAACGAATACTTGCTGTATATTTATCAATCAGTTACGCGACAAAATCGGTGTTATGTTCGGCAGCCCCGAAACAACAACAGGAGGTAACGCCCTGAAATTCTACTCAACAGTGCGTATCGACGTGCGTAAAATATCCGCCCTGAAAGAAGGCGAAGACCACTGGGGTTCGCGTACGAGAGTGAAAGTCGTTAAAAACAAGATGTCTCCACCGTTCAAAAAGGCTGAATTTGACATGGTTTTCGGCGAAGGAATATCGAAAATCGGTGAAATCGTCGATTTGGGCACCGACCTTAATATCATCAAAAAGAGCGGTTCGTGGTTCAGTTACGGAGATACGCGGCTGGCGCAGGGAAGAGATTCCGTGAAAAAATTATTGTCTGATAATCCGGAACTTAGTGATGAATTGGAAGCGAAAATACGCGAAAAAATCAAAGAAGTGGATGATATTGTTTAATTTTGCGCAATTTTTGGTGAGTTTACACCGGTTTTAAAATGTAAAGAGGATTATTATAGAATGAATTACGCGTTACAAATACAGAAATTACTGATACAAAGAGACGGGCTTTCGTCTCCCAACGACAAGATTGCCTTGCTGAAACAGGCAATAAATCTGGCAGATGCGCATAACGACGTCGAATGGGGATTCGACCTGCGTTTAGATTTGATACGGGACGAAAAAGAAACTTCGCGCTGTGATGAAAGTTTGCCGGCATTCACATGGATACTTGACGCTTACGATAAAAATCCGGAACAGTTAGACGAAGAGGGGTTTCTTTGGGAATATAAGTGGATGCTGGGTTCGGTAAGACGTAACCGTTTAATCTCGCTCGAACAGATAGATTCAATTGCCGAAGATTTCAAAACACGTTTGTTGCGAAACGGTTACAGCCTGCGTCCATATTACACGACCAAAGCTCATCTTGCTCTTTTTCTCAACAATTTGGAAGATGCAAGAAAATATATCGACCTTAGAAATCAGGAAGTCAGGGATGAAATGTCAAATTGCCGAGCCTGCGAACTCGACGACGACGTCGAACTGGAATTGCGTCTGGGGAATTTCGAAAAGGCTCTCACTGTGGGAAACAGCATGCTCACAAAAAAAGTTACCTGCGTCCACATGCCCTTTTCCTGCTACTGTACTTGTGTGAAATATTTCCAAAAAGCCGGCGATATGACAAAGGCGTATGAATATTTCCAAAAAGCGGAAGCCGATTTGACGAACTTGTCCGACACTTCGCAGATATCCGAAATAGGAATACTGATTAGATTTCTAACGGATTATGACAGGGAAAAAGCATGGACGTTTTTTGAAAGCCATGCGCACTGGAACTTGAACAGCGAAGATTATCTGGATTTTCTTTTCTCTGTAAGCGTTTTGCCTTTATTGGCAAGCGAAGCAGGCAAAGTTTTGAACATAAATCCTTCGCTCGAATGGTACAGGGAAGATAATACGTATGATTTAAAGGAAGTTTACAATTTTTATTATGAAAAAGCAAAGGCTTTGTCGGAACAATTCGACGAACGTAACGGAAACAGTTACTTTAGCGAACAATTTGCCGAAGCCATATAAAAAACAGGAGATTAAATAAATAAATAGATAGATAATAATGAAGAAGCAGACATTTTTTACAATTGCATTATGTTGTTGCGGTTTCATGTCGTGGTCGCAATTCGACAACAAACTTTCGGAACTGGGACTTAAAGGAAAAGTAAGTTCGCTTGTTGAAAGAGAGTATCAACTTACGAATTACGATTATAACACTAAAAAAGAAGAACGAAAAGTTACGTTTTTGTTTAATACGAACGGTTTCAAAACCGAAGAAAAATACACGAATCCTGCAGGTGAAACGTTGTATCTCGGAACACTAAAATATGCGCCATCCGGTGAACTCGTTGAGGAAAAGGTGAATAATTATGAACAGAAAAAAGATTTTGTTAAAAAGTATGTTACTGAGGCAAAAGAGATAACGGTCAATCTCGCAGTTGAATCCGAAACTCCGAGTATTCATGAAAAATATACTTTGGATTTAAAAAACAATGTAACACAAAAACTTGAATATGACCGCGGTGAAGTTATCCGGACATTTAAATATTCCTATAATTCCGCAGGGAAATTACAGTCTGAAACTCAGCAAATGCCCGGTCTCAATATCAATTTTCGATATACCTATAATAATAAGGGGCAGTTGACCAAAAAATCGGAAGTCAATGCTGCAGGAAAAGTTCTTCATACACAATCATATACTTATGATGCGAATGGAAATATTGTTGCGGAAGTAACTTCGTATACGAATGACCCGCAAGAATTGAGATTGACATACAAATATGTGCTCGATTCTGCCGGAAACTGGACAGAAAAACAGGAGTTTATGGATGGACGTCTGTTTTCGGTCATAACAAGAGAAATATCTTATTATTAATAAAATTGAATTAATGTAATTTATATAATGGCAACTACAGCAGATTTTAAAAACGGATTATGTTTCAGTTTTAACGGAAAACCTTGTTCGATAGTATGGTTTCAGCACGTTAAACCGGGCAAAGGAGGCGCATTTGTGAAAGTGAAAATGCGTAATTTGGAAAACGGACGAATACTCGAAAACACTTTTACCGCCGGCGAAAAGATTGATTTGGTCAATATCGAACGCCGTCCCTATCAGTATCTGTATAAGGACGATTCGGGATATAATTTTATGCACAACGAAACTTACGAGCAGATTTCGCTGCAACCGGAAATGGTCGATAACGCCGAT
Source organism: Prevotellaceae bacterium (assembly GCA_031259655.1). Lineage (GTDB taxonomy): Bacteria > Bacteroidota > Bacteroidia > Bacteroidales > UBA932 > JAIRLF01. Next base: position 762 of record JAIRLF010000402.1, on the reverse strand, counting down.
TTGATGAAAGAAGGGCAATATGTCGAAATGATGTTTAACGCTGATGAAGACCGCGTTCTGACATGCGAATTGCCGCCTTTTGTCGAACTCGAAATAACGTACGTCGAACCGGGGCTGAAAGGCGATACGGCTTCTTCGTCAGCATCGAAGCCTGCTACTCTCGAAACCGGAGCGGAAATCAAAGTCCCACTGTTTATCAATCAGGGCGAGAAAATTAAGGTCGATACTCGGAGCCGGGAATATTACGAGAGAGTAAAGTAATTGATTGGTTAGCGACGGCGATGATATGAAAACCGTTCAAACACTTTTCTTTGTGCGGAAATAAAGAATAATCAGATTAATTTCGGACAGTTTTTTTATTATACAACTAATGAGATGTTTGAAAGTAAAAGATATTTGTTTGTACGGGACAGGGAAAATTGTACTGCTAATAACGTAACAAAAGGTATAAAAGGAATATTTTTGTTTGTTGTATTCCTGTTGTTTTCGTTTACCGGAGAAGAAGACCGGCATACAACCGTTTTTGAGAAAGTTTATCTGCATCTTGACCGTCATTATTATATTTCGGGCGACGATATTTGGTTTAAGGCGTATTTGATTGATGCGCAGACCAACAAATTGTCGCCAAAAAGCAGCAGAACGCTTTATGCCGAGTTGATTTCGCCGGAATCGAAGATATTGCAGCGCAGAGTTCTGTTTGTCGATACCGAGGGTTGTGCGATTGGCGATTTTCGGATAAAAAAGACCGCTGTTTCGGGAAAA
>JAIRLF010000372.1 GCA_031259655.1 Prevotellaceae bacterium | reverse complement strand
AACATATCTCATGGTCTTGGCGTGCACAAAGACAGTCCGTTCTCGTAACGCTTTGTTAAATCAATAGCCTTGTAACATATTTATTGAATTTTACATCTTTCAATTAATAGCGATTCCTTCGGCTTCCACATTTTTATAGAATAAAGAACCGGAACGTTTTTTCCATTCGTTTTTTGTATACAGTTTAGGGCTGACGTAAGTATCCAATTTCCAAGCCATATCGAATAAAGGGAAAACGATTGTGTCATAATCGGCGGGAGTTATTTCATCTCTGTCGAGCAAAATAAGGACGTCCCAATCCGAATCGGGACGGGCGTCGCCCCTTGCACGCGAGCCGAAAAGGATAATTTTAGCGTCAGACGCATTTTGTTCGACAGCGCGCTTTATATTGTCGAGTATTTCATCGTACGAGGTCATTTGACAGTTCATTTATCGCGTCGGTCGTAGCTTTTATGAACGGTTCGACGGAGAGTTTTGTTCCTGTAGCCTTTGTCATCCAAACATTTGGAGAACAGTGTCCGATACTGAATATCCGGTCGATTTCGTTTGCAAAGTTTTTGCCTTCGAGATGTTGTTCCAGCTGAAATTCAATAAGATGTCCGACAGGATACGCCGCCAGATAGAGGGGATAACTTATCATGTGCGAATAGATAGCCAGCACAGGACTGTCTTTCACCTCGAATATCGGAGCGTAGTATTTGTTCCACACGTCTTTAGCGATGTTTATTATAGCCGTTTTCAATTCGTCGGGTTTTGCTTCCTGATTGGCATACATCCATTTCCATGCGTACATATCGACAAGCGCCACACCCATGATTTCGAACGCGTTCCAATAGTTGTCCAGAGTTGCAAACTTCGATTTGTCGGGATTATTTTCCTTAAATCCAAGAACATCCAAATCGCGTTTTTGAAAAAGGAAAGCAAGCGCTTCGGTGAAAGCAGTGTTTGGGATTCCGCTGTTTAAATAATTTTCGACATCGTACAGACTGACCGTCTGTTCCACATTATGACCAAACTCGTGCATGGCGATATTGAATCCGTTGTAATTCAACCCTGTTTCGGGAACGCGAACCCTCAAACGCGAAACGTCGTCCCGCATCGAAGCGCCCATAGCATGTCCCGAACCTCTGGCTGCATCGACGGCGATATATTTGCAGAGCATCTCGGCGCGTTCTTTCGTATAGCCAAGCAATTGCAGGATGTCGGGAAGCTGTTTCTCAAGCGCCTTTGCATCGGGAAACAGTTTGGCAGTCTTAGTCGACAACTCTTCATCGTTTATCGAACTGCGGGACTTAAAACCGTCATACCAAATATCGTACGCTTGCAAAGGACGTCCCAAACGTTTGCGGATAAACTCCCCAATCTTCCTGTTCACCGTCGCCGACAGTAAAGTCGTAAACATCGTTTCAACTTCCTCGAAAGTCATTTCAAGACCCTGGTCGAAAGCTCTTTTGATAGCGTCGGGATACAGTGGCGAATATTTATCGGTCGCTTTGTCGGACTTAAACACTTCGAGCAAGAAAGCGTACCGGACATCGTTTTCCCTCTCGAAAGCCGTTTCTTTTCCGTCCTTGAAAAACTTGTTGTTTGTCGGGCAATAGTCATTCCCTTTGGTGTTTATCAGTTCCTGAGGTATTTCCTGATTGATGATTCTTGTCATTAAATCGTATATCAGCTTTTGTTTCAAAAGTCCTGTTTCCGTCTTGTCGGTGTAGTTGCTTTTCAGCTCGTCGCGCAGCCCCCAGTGCGAAATAAGCCGCATATCTTTGGGGAAATATCGCTTGCCGTTTTCATCGACGATGTTGTGCATATAAATATTGTAATCGCTGATATACAATTCGGCGCGAGTGGCGATTTCGCCGGCTTCCTGCTGCAGTTTGCCCGGCGTACGCGAGGCGAAATTCAATCCGAGATTCACAGCGGCATTTTCGTCGGCGCTCCATTGCAAACCTTTGGCATTTCGCTCATCCAACGAGTAATAAGGGAAATTAAGATGCAATATCATCGCAAGTTTGTTATCGAACCAGTCGTCGGTGATATGCGCAAATGGCGACCATGCGGCAAAAATTTCGTCAATCGGCAACAAAGGCGCGTTCCCTACATGTATCGGAAACTGCATTTCTTTGCTAACCTGAGCAAAACGACCAAAAACGGTCTCCATATTTTTCGCAAAACGGTCTGACAGCGATTTTTTATCCGAAGTGTAATTGTTGATACAAAACTCCTTAAATTCATCCGGAGAACCGTCGGCAGAAATCCAAAATTCGCTTGTCAATGTTACTCCTCTGCGAATAAGTTCCTTATCTGTTTGAGGAAATTTCGATTCGAGTTCCTTAATTGTTTCATCAACCGTTGTTGAAGGGATATATTTTTCCATATTATCTATTTTTATTTCAGACTGTTTACACGAAAAAAATACTACGGCAAACAGTATTAACCAAATATTTTTCATAATTCGCAATTTTTAATTTTTAATTAATTCGATAGTTTGTTTAGCCAGAGCTGCGGCTTCTTCTTCGGATGCTGCTTCGGCGTATATCCTGATTATCGGCTCTGTATTCGATTTCCGCAGATGCACCCATTTCTTTTCCCTGTCGAAATCGACCCGCACACCGTCGATATCCGATATCCTGTACTGTGAATATTTGTCTTTGATTTTACGCAAAATTTCGTCGATATCGGTATCGGGAGTAAGCGTGATTTTGTTTTTCGACACAAAATAATCGGGATATTGCGCCCGCAGTTCCGAACATTTGATTCGCTTTTGCGCAAGATGCGAGAGGAATAATGCCACGCCAACCAAAGCGTCGCGCCCGTAATGCAATGCCGGATAAATCACTCCGCCGTTTCCTTCGCCTCCGATGACGGCGTTTACCCGTTTCATCTCGGCGACAACGTTTACTTCGCCTACAGCCGACGAAAAGTATTGACCGCCATGTTTTTCGGTAATGTCTTTTAATGCCCTCGACGAGGAGAGATTCGAAACGGTATTGCCGGCAGTCTTTCCAAGAACATAATCGGCGACTGCAACCAAAGTGTATTCTTCGCCAAAAAACGAGCCGTCTTCGCAAACGATAGCCAAACGGTCGACGTCGGGGTCAACAACTATCCCTAAATCAGCGTTTTCTCGGGGTACGACTCCGGCTATTTCCGTCAAATGTTCCGGAAGCGGCTCGGGATTGTGCGGGAATTGCCCGTTCGGCATGCAGTTCAATTCCACAACGTGAACGCCCAATGAAGCTAATAATCTTGGTATTGCAATCCCTCCGACAGAGTTTACCGCATCGACGACAACCCTGAAATTCGCCCGATAAACAGCGTCGATATCTACCAAAGGCAACCGCAACACTGCCCGGATATGTTCGTCGGTGTGTGTAGTGCAGGGAAACACTCTTCCGAGTTTATCGACCTCAGAGAAATCAAATTCCGACTTTTCGGCAATAGTCAGCAATGCTTTTCCGTCGGCGTCGCTGAGAAATTCGCCCTGCTCGTTCAACAGCTTCAAAGCGTTCCACTGTTTCGGGTTATGACTCGCAGTGATGATGATGCCGCCGTTAGCCCGAAGACCTGTTACAGTCATTTCGACTGTCGGGGTCGTCGCCAATCCCAAGTCAATCACATCCACCCCCGACGCAATCAAAACGCCTGAAATCACTCTGTTAACCATATCTCCCGACGGACGCGAGTCTCTGCCGATGACAACCTTCAGACGCTCGCCGGTTTTATCCCTTCTTTTAATCCACGAAGAATATGCACCGGCAAATTTAACAATATCTACAGGCGTCAAAGCCTCGTCCGAACGCCCTCCTATTGTCCCCCTTATTCCTGATATAGACTTAATTAATGCCATATTTTATCTACTTTTAATAATTAAAATCGAAAACAAAAGTAAATGTTTTTTTTGAGATAGACAAA
>JAIRLF010000058.1 GCA_031259655.1 Prevotellaceae bacterium | reverse complement strand
CGACGCTACGGGTTCCGGCACAATTTCCGGAGACAGTTTTAATCCGCATACCAGAGTATACACTCTCACCTACACGGTCAGCAATCCCTGCGTGACGGACGTCAAACGCAAGGTCTACCTCGAAACGCTGAAACCCGACCGCATGCGCCCACTCCGCGATACTGTCTCAATATGCTACGTACATGCCGACGCGGTGAATATCAATCAACTCTTCGGTATCGACGCCGGCGGAGAATGGTCATGGTCATCCCCCGACGGCAATATCGACGCCTACGTAGTGGAATCGACTTCGCCCACTTACGCCGGCGCAGTGACTATGAACGGCAAAGCGATCTACGAATCTCTGGCTGTATCCCCCGACGACGTAATAACGGTCGAGTTTACGTACAAAACGGACGACAACAGTTGTCTTCACGGAAAAGAGTATAAAATGGTAATCATCCTGACGCCGGATATAGTTAACTAAGGATGCGAAATAAACAGTACTTTTTAACGAGGATGGAGAAAAATTCGCGGCGCTCGACCGAAAGAATTTGACAACCTGAGCGGGGATTTTATTTTCCGCCGAACCTCATTCCTCGCTCCAAGCGGGGGCGTCCTTGTTCCGAGTGAGGATATCCTCGCTTTTTGTGACAGTGTCCCCGCTCCGAGCGAGAACATCCTCGCTTTTTGTGAGGACATCCTCGCTCGGAGTGAAGACGTCCTCGCTCGGAGTGAGAAAATCCTCGCTCCGAGCAAGGATTTTCTCGCTTTTACTGACAACGTCCCCGCTTTTACCGACAAAATGGCAGTTTACGGTTTGAGCGGTGCAGATATTACCGCCGACAAAATACTTCATTCTCTCATAATTGTTATTGTTCTTTATAACGGATTTCATTTTTGCTCACCGTTTACCACTCCGATTTTTTGCAGCCCTGACCCAAAAAGATATTGGAGCGTATTAAAAACACGTATCAAACAGGAAAGTGGTGAAAGTACTACAATTTGTAGTACCTTGAAGCTGCAAGCCGTCGACGGTAAAATGCGAATGACCGACGTTGCTTGTGCTGACGTAAACCGTGGGCGGCGCGATGTCGGGAAACTGCTCCACCGCCGCTTTCAGATAGCGGGTTTCGCTGTCGGCATTGACAGGCAGGGGTGTTGACGCATAAATACAGGTTGTTATTTATTTGATTTTTACTGTGTTTTACAGGATTCATTTGAATATTTGATGATATGACATAATTTTTCTACTTTTGCGCGCAAAATATTCGGACAAATGAACAGGCAGAAAAATATGTTAGATAAATTACAGGCGCTTGAAATGATTCCGAACCGGAGTGGACTGCGGTTAATTTCCGATATGGAAAACTCGGATATTTCGGAAGCCGAACGCCGAATCTTGCATATTGCAAAGAAAGACTATCTTGCCGATGCCGTCTATTTCCGCAAATTTGATTATCGTGCTCCTGTTCCGCAGATTTTTATTTACGACAATACGGCAGGGCGTTTATCGGAATCGGACAAAAAAAACATCCACAAGCGAATATGGACAAGTGAAATCGTACCGGTTTATTACATTTTTGAAAAAAGTGAGTTAATTGTCGTCAACGGCAAAAAAAACATATCAATTGAGAACGGTCAGGAAAGCCTTGACAAAGTGGTGGAGACTTTGGATTTTGTCCGGGACATAGAACAAAATTACGATGCCCAAAAACATCCGTATAAATCTTATTTTTTCGATACCGGCGCTTTTTGGGAAACAGAAACATATCTGCAACAATTTATCACCCGCGACAGCCCTTTTGATTTATTAACAGGTTATTTGAAAGAACTGAAGCAACTTATTCAGGGATATATTTCGGAAAATGTTTTGAACAAATTAATAGTAAGATGTTTGCTGGTAAAATATCTCGAAGAGAAGCGAGACGAAAACGGCAAAAATATTTTCACTGTCCAATCAAACCTGCTTCTGGAAAGATGGAATGTGGCGGATTTTGTCGCCGGCATTAAGCAAGGGAAATTACTTGACCTGTTCGATTATCTTTCCATGCACTACAACGGGAAAATATTTGAATGGGAAAACAACGATGAACGCAATGAAATAGCCGGTCTTTCTCAAAACGTTCGGGATTATTTGTCAGCCTATTTTGACGGGCATACCAACTTCACAAAACAGGGACAATTATCTATCTGGCGATACTACTCGTTTCAATATCTTCCGGTTGAATTGATCAGCCGTATCTACGAAGAGTTTTTGCCCAACAAATCGGGAGTGGTTTATACACCTCCGTTTCTTGTCAATTATTTGATTGACGAATGTATGCCGATTGAAGATTACCGAAAATTTGAAACCGAACAGTTCAAAATACTGGATCCAAGTCTTGGCAGCGGAATCTTCTGCGTATCGGCATACAAACGGTTAATTGACTGGTATAGAATCAACCGCTGGTATAAAGACGGCGTATCATGGGAGCAGTCTATCGGCAGCGATAAGTTGAAATCAATATTGAAACAAAACATTTACGGAACGGATATCGAACCGGAGGCTGTTCGCATTGCGATATTCAGTCTCACCCTTGCGCTGCTTGAAAATCTTACGCCGATGCAGATTTTGGAAGAATTAAAGTTTGACGACTTAAGCGAGGAGAATATTTTGCACGACAACTTTTTCGGCTTTTTCAACCGGCACGGGGAACATCCGGATTTCGATTTGGTGATAGGCAACCCTCCCTTTAATCCGCCTGATAACCGAAGTAATGGCGAATATTTTAAGTTTTTGAAAAAAGAATACAACGTTACGGTATCTCACGATATTCCCGACAGCAATTTAGCGCTTACTTTCTTGGACAGGGCTACCCGGTTAAGCAAACCGGGCGAAGGGTTGACATGTCTGATTCTGCCGTCGGCGCCCGTACTCTATGGACAGTGGTCAATGGAGTACAGAAGTCATTTTTTACAGTCTTATTTTGTACCGCAAATTGTTGACTTCACGCATTTGCGAAGAATACTGTTTAATAAGGACATTTCTACGCTTGCACTGTTTGCCCAAAATCAACCGCCGAAGGCAAACAGCCGAATCCTGCATATTGTAGCCAACCGGACTCAAAAGGAACAAAATAGATTATTCTTTCTGTTTGACCATTACGACTTTCATTTCGTCGATTACCAGAGAGCGCTGACCGAAAAGTATATGTGGAAAACCAATTTGCTGGGCGGGGGCAGGTTGGGAAGCATCGCCGAAAGGTTTGCGAGTATAAAGCCTACATTGCAGGAATATATTGACAGTAAACGAGCCGAAGGGTGGGAATATGGCGAAGGCTACATCAAAGGTGATATTACAGGAAAAACGCAGGAGCAAATGGAAAAGAGCTTCTCCAAAGCGGAGTGGCTGCTTGAAAAGCCTTCTGTCATTTCAAATTCCTTAAACGAAGACGGCTCTTACAGGACAGAAATCCATGAAGGTTTGGAATACTTCATCAATACAGTCAAAGAGAACAAGCAGATATTTAACCCGCCACATCTCATAATTCGAGAAAAATTGGGGCAGCATAATATTCCCGTACTGTATAGGGATCATGGCAATTCTTTGATTTTCAGGCATCAACTAATAGGTATTCATGGGAGTAATGCGGATGAGTTACAGGATATATTTGATTTTATAAAACACACGCACTATAAATTGTGTCGTTTTCACATCTACCTTACCAGTACTCGCGTCCTTATAGATAAAGAAACCTCCATCTTGAAAGCGGACGTTGACGCATTACCGTATCCGGAGGATAAATCCTTGCTCCGGCTAAACGAAATCGAAGAAATCTGGTGCGATGATGTGCTGAAATACTACATACATCAGGCAAAGTCGCCAAACAGCAACCCGATGAACAGGTTCATGGACAATCCGGAAATGCAGGTGAAAGCTTACGGCGATGTTTTTTGCAAGGTGATGAACGCCAGCTACCGGCTCAAACCGAAGCACAGCTTCAAACAGGGCGCAAGCTTCGACACATCCTCATTTACCGCTACCTGCTTTCACTATACCGACCAGCCAGTTGCCTTTTCGTTCGGTGCTGCAAACGAGCGGGAGTTTACAGAATATTTCAACAAACAGACCGGAGTCAATCAGTCTGTTACCCGGATTATAAAGTATTATCACGGAGATGATACCATTTGGTTCATTAAGCCGCGACTTATGCGCTACTGGTTGAAATCCATTGCCGACAGGGATGCCATCGACTGTATCAACGAATTTTTAATGAACCATCGGTAAAATGACGGTAAACCAAATACAACATACCGCTTCATGCCGTGACTTTGAACCGAAAGGAGTTTACTTGAGCATTATTTTGTTCATTGAAGAACAGTTGCCTGACTTCAGGATAGACAAATGTCAAATAGATAAAAAATCTATTGAGAAAAGTTACAACAGCCAACTTTCAATGTATTTGCAAACTCAAAATAACAGCAGCGTGTTTTTATTCCACAACGCGCCTCATCAATCCAACTCCAGAGAGCCGGATATAGGAACAGTAATCCGGACAAGAGTATTGAACGGTAACTACGACAGTATTTTTGATATAGAATGTAAACGGCTTAACTCCACGCTGTCGCACGTGAGAGAATATGTTTCGGGAAATACCGGAGGAATAGAACGCTTCAAAAGGAACGAGCATGGCGTAGATATGTCCTTTTCCGCAATGATAGGCTATGTGGAGGACAAGACGGGTACCTACTGGCTTAATCAAATCAATGCGTGGATAAATGAGTTGCATATAAAATATCCGGCCTTTTGGAAAGAAACGGAGCATTTATCACAACATGCCAATCATTTCAAATCAACACATGAAAAACCTTCCAGCCAATACATAACACTGTTTCACTTCTTTTATAGTGTGCAATATTTATAATTTATATTCACGCCGTCGGGATAGAGCCTGTGAAGTTGTTCGGACAAAGTGCCGTGAATAATTGTATTTCCAATGCTCTAAATGATGTGTTTTGGATGACAGATGACAGATGCCGGACTCGGTGGTCTTGATTTTTATTTTACGCACTTGGAAATCCGAAATATTTGTACCTTTGCGCCCTGAAATTTTATTGTTTTTGATTTATGTTAGATGAACTGATAAAAAAATATCAAGCGCTTGACGACACCTCTCGTAAGGTTGTTAATTTTATGGCATTGAGTAGTCAACCGTCGAATCTTAATGAAATTGCGAATGCTTTACGTTCGATTCCTAAAGTTAAAATCACCTCGATTATCAAAAAGTTAAAAGCCAACGAAATAGTCACGGATAGTGGTTATTATCAATATTATGTCATCAATACCTCTTTGATGATATGGCTATTTCCGTTGATATGCACTAAGAAATCGCAGATGAATAAAAAACAGTCCATATTCGGCTATTTTGCCTATTCACAATCGTTTCATGGAAGA
>JAIRLF010000324.1 GCA_031259655.1 Prevotellaceae bacterium | reverse complement strand
CAACATTTTTTCATTGAAAAAATCGTCCCAATGGTCGTTGACAACATTTTCTCGTTGAGAAAATCGACGATATTTTCGACGACGCCCTCGACAATCATAGCTGCCAAGGATAAGGCTTTCAGCTTTAACCTGACGGCTATGCCTCGACAACTCACACACAACAACACCATAATCTACCCTGCCTCATGGAGGGCAGAATTTTTTGTTTTGTTGCGCGTTTTATGCCCCACCTTTCGGGCTTCCGGACGCACGATATATCTTTGAATTAGCGTGCGTCAGCCCAATCTAAAATCGTAAATCAAAAATCAAAAATCGTAAATCAAAAATCGTAAATCTACCATTCGTCTGTATTTTTTATCCCCAATTTATCGGGATTGAAAACAGGATTTTCGATTCCTGCTTTCAGTTGTTTTTCGAAATCGAAAAACACTTTTAAGGCTGTTTTCTGCAACAAAATCAAGGCAATCAAGTTCAACCAAGCCATGAATCCCACGCCGATATCCGCCATATCCCATGCTATAGTCATGGCATTAACTCCTGTGAAAAAAGTTACGGCAAGAATCGCTATCCGCAAAAAATTAATCATATAAAACGATGTGCGTTTTTCTCTGAAAATAAAATACATATTTGTCTCAGCCTGAAAATAGTAACTCATTATTGTAGTGAAGGCAAAAAAGAAAAGAGCGATTGCCACAAAGCCCGAACCAAATCCAGGAATAGACGCATCTACTGCTAATTGAGTGAAAATCGGACCATATCCGGTTTCGGACGCCGGTAATCCTCCGCCGTGGAATAATACCGTCCCGCCGGCATCGTAAACGTTATACATCCCTGTGATTAAGATAATAAACGCAGTCGCAGAGCATATCAGCAAAGTGTCGACATATATCGAAAACGCCTGAACCAAACCCTGTTTCGAGGGATGAGACACTTCGCAGGCAGCGGCGGCGTGAGGAGCTGTGCCTTGTCCGGCTTCGTTAGAAAATACTCCACGTTTGACGCCCATCATTATTGCCGAGCCGACTATTCCTCCCATAGCCGGTTCTAAACCGAATGCGCTCCTGAAAATCAGCATAAACATATCCGGAATATGTTCGTAGTTCATGCAAAGAATCGTGCCTGAAATTAGAATATAACCGACAGCCATGAAAGGCGTTATATATTCGGCAGCTTTTGCTAAACGTTTCACTCCTCCAAAGATAATCAGGGCTAAAAGTAAAACCACGCTCCCTGCAATAATCCGTTTATCAATTTGAAAAGAATTGTGAAAAGCATCGCAAATCGCATTGGACTGTACGCCGGGAAGCAGCAACCCTAAGGAAATAATGGTGATTACAGCAAAAAGCATTGCAAAATATTTGTTTTTCACTCCTTTGAGTATATAAAACGCCGGACCTCCTCTGTAATGTCCATCGATTTTTTCCTTATATATCTGCCCTAACGAGGCTTCTACATAAGCTGTTGCAGCTCCGAAAAAAGCAAGAATCCACATCCAGAAGATAGCGCCGGGACCGCCTAAGGCTATGGCTGTGGCTACGCCGGCGATATTGCCCGTGCCAACCCTCCCCGAAAGCGCCAGCGCAAATGCCTGAAACGACGATATGCCCGACTGCGACGATTTGCCGCTCAATAACATTCGTATCATCCGCGTGAAATAACGCACTTGTATAAAACGGGTGCGAAATGAAAAGTAAAACCCTGTCGCCATTAAAAACACAATAATCGGAACTCCCCATACAAAAGAACTTACTTCCGATACTATTTCTGCAAAATCCATTCGGTAAATATTTTATATGTCAATACTTAATAATAATTTCATTCTAAACTGAACCGTAATTCAAAGCGCGTTATCCACATCAATGCTATTCCGCATCAACGGCGCAAAGGTATAAATAAAAAATAAATTCTACAGGGAAATTGTGTGGAAACAACTCTGGCGCCTACAATTTAAGCTTGTTTCCACACAACTCCCCGTAGAATTTGTTCGGTTTGTTTTAAGTTTGTCTTACATTATCTCCGGCTTTTCGACGTTCAATATCGAAAAAAGCTGTTGAATTTCTTCTTCGGATACGCCTGCTTCTTTAGCCATGTCATATTCCTCGATATGATTAGGAGAGATATTCAGATATTTACGATGAAAATAATCGTATTTTATATATGCGAGCATATAATGATAAATTCCTTTAGGCTCTATCATGATTGCAGCGTTCAAGTATTCCAGCATTTTGTCAATGTCGGAGCGTTGCGCGACAAATGCTTTTTTCCCGCGTAACAGGCTGACGGCGGTATAAAAGAATGTTTCCGAATTATCGAAATTATCTTCTATTGCCTTTTCGAATGCCGGAATCGCCTTGTCATACAGCTTCAGTTTCAGGAAACACATCGCGATAGATGTATTCAATTCCCGATTGTCCGGATCTTCGGACAGCGCTTTGCGATATGCTCCCGCATACTTGTTCACCTCCGGAAGAGGCATGGATAAGACGCTGTCGAATGTGGATATAATTATTGGACCTCCACAATATTCGCATTTCTTTTGTTCGGTCGAAACATGCGCCCCACAGCCGGGGCAGGCTAAACTGATTACTTTTTGTGTCATATTTTTAAAACATTTAATAATTAACTTCGGGTCATATTTTTCAACATATCGAGTTCATCGATAGAATTATTTACGAAACGATACATTTTCTTTTCCCATTCGGGCAATGCGTCTTCGGGTGCAAGCGCTGTTTCTTCGATAATCGTTTCACACCTGTCGAGCATGGCAGTCAGTTGGGAATAGAACATTTCGTTGTTCAAGACATTCGGAGTGAGAAATCCGATTTTGCTCTTCAGTCTGTCGAGGACAGTCCGGTTATTGGATTCCGTAGCATAATGGATACCTTTTTCCTCGCAAAGTTTTTCGTAACGCGACGCCAGCAACGCTATTTTTTGCGTGTAGTATTCCAGTGTATGTCGTCGTTCGTTCAACTTGTCGCCTGCCTCTTTGAAGCGATTGTCGGCTTGCATCGTCAATACGGATATTATTATCCACAATAAAGTAAGTATAATGAGCGCCGCTATGTAAATCTTCAACGAAAAGATATGCGATAAAATTAACGAATACAGCGTCATCCATCCTGCCCCTGCGATAACATAGTACAGCGAATAAATTCCGAAAACAGCGATAAATGGTGTGGAAACCGCTGTTATCTTACGATATAACAGGTTAATGTATCCGAAAAATATAGCTTCGAGCAATACCGTATAACCCACGTTCAGATAAAATAAGACTGTACAGTTTTCGGGACGGAACATGAAAAACAGCGTTACTGTCAACGCAATCACCGTAATCGGCAATATTATACCGGCAACGGTATTAATAATTTTGTGTGCCATAATTGCATGAAATTAAGTATTAATAATCGGTGGAGGAGGTGGCGGCGGCGGAACATTTCCGAACAACACCTGTAGATCGGCGCAGTTTTCCGCCTTGTCCCATTGTGCCATTCCTGCTTTCCAGACATACGTTTGACGCGTCAACTGTCCGTTTTGCGTCATTTGTTGCAGCACAGACAGGTCGTAAGGGCCTTGCTGTACATTGTTTATCAGCGCAAGATACTGTACCGCGACGGGCGGTGAAGGCGGTATGGGCTGCGCCTGTTGCGCTTGCTGGTTCATCACGTTTGCCGTGTTGCCCATTTGCTGACCGAACATTCCGCCTATGCCGAAGCCCATACCCATTCCCATTCCGGCGCCCATCATCTGACCTGCGCCGCCTTCGTTTTGAGCGGCGCCCTGCAAAATATCGAACTGCCGTTCCTGCTGATACGAGTAGCCTTCCATGCGACGTTTGGCTGCTTCCGACTGTGAATCAAGTATCTTTTGCACATTCGGGTCTTTCTTGTCGAAATTGACAGACGCCACATCGAAGTTAGTAATGCGCAATCCATACTGTGCAAATTCTTCGTTGATAGCATCGCGTACAAAATTGGAAACTTCGTCCAGATAAGCGCCGATTTCTACTACCGTTACTTTTTGACGCACTATAAACTTGCCGATACAGGTAGACAGTTTTCGTGCAATCAAAGATCTGAACTGTTCGATAATATCTTCGGTCGTAAAGAGATGAAGCGTGCCGACCATTTGTGTCAGTAAAGCGGACGAATCCGTTACCTGAACGCCAAATTCTCCAAACGAACGGACGGGAACAGCTACATTGTAAAGCGGGTCTAACAGTTCGATAGGTACGGACGTGCCGAACTTCAGATTGCGGCGAACAGTCTTGCTGACAAACCATACTTCCGCCGTAAAAGGCGTTTTCCCGCCGAAAGGCAGATTGACAAGTTTCTGCAATATGGGAATATTGTTTGCCGACAAGGTTTTTGTGCCGGGACCAAAGACGTCGCAGACTGCGCCGCCTTTCACAAACACTGCTTCCTGACTTTGGTTGACAACCAGTTGTGCAGCAGTGGAAATGTTTTCATAAGGGAACTTCCAGACTAATTCGTCGGCTTCCCCGTTGTATTTGATAACGTCTATCAAACCTTTGCGTTCTTCGCCCTGACCGTCGTGAGTAGCGCCGTCAGTGCGTTCTTTGTTAAATAAACTCATAACTATTTTACTATTTTAGATTGACGATTTTAGATTGTTGCTTACGCCAGCCGGCATCGCCCAATCTTAAATCTTAATTTTAAATTTTAAATAAATTAAGGATAATCCATCCTGTATTCGCCACCTTTGCATGTTCGGGTCAGGCGTACATATATCCTGTACAATCCCACAATAACGCCGTATTTGCGTAACGCCAAAATCGCATATTCCGAACATGTCGGCATCAGTGTGCATCTGCGACGAATCTCTTCCGGAGCGTAGCGCTGATACAGTTCCACTGCAATGACAAGCAATTTTCTCAAACGTACTGCAAACGCTATCGCGCTACCACAGGAATAAAACTGCCAAACCGAAGGATAGAAAGAAAATCTGCTGAAAAATTCAAGCTCTTTAAACAGTATGCCGGTAAAAAAAGCGATTGCAAGACCTAAACTTTCTGTCGTCAAAAGCCATATTACAAATGTTTTAACCCTTGTATCGGGTCGATGCAATTCCCGCCGGCAACAATATTCTCTGACTATCGTCTGTTCGGTTTGGAGCGACATTCTTTCCTGCGAAGGAGAATGTCGCGCCTCGCCTGAACATTTCAAATTGCACATTATCCGTTTTTCTTTTCGCGCAATTTAGCTTTCATACCCTGTATAGCCCGCTCGGTGTATTCGTTTTGCACCATCGAACAATAGAATTTATCACCGGGAACAACAAGACTGAAACGGTTACGGTCTACATTTTCGAGCAATACTTTCTTCTGTTTTGCATCCCAGTAAGGCGTTTCTACCGTGTCGGAAGAAGTGGAAAAATTAGTGATGTCTTTGTAGAAATATTCCTCAGTCGCCTCTTTTTTACCGTCTTCGTCCATGTTGAAAGTGTACTGATAGAGGTAAACTTGCGTAACGCTGAAGAACAGCCACGAGATTTGATACGCCGAACTGCGCCATTTCCCGTCTTTTCCTCTTTTGGAATAGGTCTTCTTTTGTTCGAAACAATACCCTTCGAAATGTACCGGCTCAATTTCTTTGAGTTCCGATTCATCCAGACCAATCTTAGCCATCGCCTTAGCTTTCGCATTAAGGCTTTTAATCCTGGCTTCCACCATGGCGTCGTAAGTCTCGTCGCTGACTTTTTTCTGCAAACAGCCATCATTGAAAAAATACCTCAGCGCCTGCCGCTGTTCGGCGCTTCTACCTTTACTGCGCTCTCTCAACTCTTTCGGGTCGGCGCTAAATTTGAAATACAAAACTGCTCCTGCAATGAGCATAATAATGAAAACTACCATATAAAAATTTAATTTAATTAATTCATCCCTACTCCTTATTTTTAGTCTCATTTCGGGTTATTCAGACTGTATTTATTTTTTTTATAATTTTTTGTACCTGCATGTCCGCCCCAAGGTTTGGGGGTACACCCCGAAGGTATCGAGGTACACCCCGAATGCCGAATATCGGATATTTGTAATATCCGATTGTCTCTGTTATAAAAAAACAGGAAATATTGTTTTGTATATAATTTTGATTTATCTTCCCGCACGCGAGAATATGTAGCAGATTGTTTAATTGTTTTGTATCTGCTGCTTCTGTGTGTGTGTGTGTGTGTGTGTGTGTGTGTGTGTGTGTGTGTGTGTGTGTGTGTGTGTGTGTGTGTGTGTGTGTGTGTGTGTGTGTGTGTGTGTGTGTGTGTGTGTGTGCAAAAATCGTGCCAAAGTA
>JAIRLF010000008.1 GCA_031259655.1 Prevotellaceae bacterium | reverse complement strand
CCGACGGAAAACACGGACTGGAAGAATATCTCCAAACTCACGTGGTTTATCTCGAAACTCAAGGATAATAATGTGTGAATCTTTTTGTTTTATTTTTTTATTGTATGAAAAGGCTGTCTGAAAAGACAGTCTTTTTATTTTGAAACAAAAAAATTCTGAAGTTGTCCCGTAAAATTAATTCGAAGTTTGTAATTAAATAGGGATCTTCGTATTGCTGTTGTTCCTTTTACATCTACTGTTTCCGACGAAGAATAATAGTCTTATATTGATACAATTTCTTTTCCACGTTCAATTGCTTTTTCGTTGAGAGGTATCAATTTATGATGACGCTCGGGTAAAGATTTTTTTAATCCGGCAATCACATTTTCGTCTTTGACAATGGGTTTGATTTTGAGAAATCCGCCGAGTACAATCATGTTAAAAAGGCGCGAGTTGTTTAATTGTGCGGCTTCTGTCGCGGCGTTCACCTTATATATATTGATATCTGTGCGAGTTGGCGGCATTGTTATTCCGTTGGGGTCATATAATAGCAGTCCGCCCGGTTTGACCGTTTTTTCAAACTTCGTCAGTGACTGTTGATTAAGAATTATGGCAGTGTCGTAGCTGCCAACTATTGGCGAACTAATTGCTTCGTCGCTCAATATCACTGTCACATTGGCTGTTCCGCCTCTCATTTCCGGACCGTAAGCCGGCATCCAGGTTACTTCCTGACCCTGCATTATACCTGAGTAAGCCAATATTTTACCCATCGACAGCACTCCCTGTCCTCCAAATCCTGCTATAATAATTTCTTCTTTCATAATCGTTTATATACTTTTTACATTACGCATGACACGTTCTATTGCGTCGTCCATTTGTGATTCCGATTCTAATCCAAGCGTTACACAATGAACCTTGCCTTGTGTAACAACATAATTAATAGATTGTTCTCGTTCGTTTTCGGAGATATGTTTTCCTTCGCCGAATATTTTCATGCCGATAACGCCCTTACCGTTTTCCTGTGCTTTTGCGAGAATTTCGTTTACGACTTCGGGAGCGGCGTCCAGATGTGTACCGAAAGGATTGATACGCGCTAAAACAACATCTGCCCAGGGATTTACGGCAGCTTCGGCGAGTGCGTCGATATTGTGACACGACAAGCCTACTGCCCTGACTATTCCTTCCTCTTTGGCTTTCGAAAACGCATCCATATAATGTTTGCGCGTTTCGTGCCAATTGCCTTGCATAATGCAATGCATCAATAATATATCGAAATAATCGACGCCGGCTTCTTTCCTGCAGCGGTCGATGATTTCGCGGACATTACCCATGTTTTCGGAGCCGTCGGGCTGTGCCCATATTTTCGTCATCAGTGTAATTTTGTCACGGGGAAGAGTTTTTATTGCCTCGCCTACAAAAGGTTGCGAGCCGTAACCGTCTGCCATATCATAGAACCGGATACCCTTTGCATAAGCATGATGAGCGAGATTAACAAACTTTTCCATGCCGAGCCGTGTTTGGTTCGACGCTTTGTTGTAACCAACGGTGCCTGTTCCCATTGCGATACGCGAAACACGTAATCCGCTTTTGCCGAGTTTCACTTTATCGACAATTCCGGAAGATGTTCCGCAACTTAATCCTGACCCGATAACTGTCAGACCTGCAACCCCTGCCACTCCTGTACGAATAAATTTACGCCTGTCCATTTTGTGTTAAATATTTGTGCAAAAGTACATGATTTTTTTGAAACTAAAAACTAAAAGTTAGCGGTTGTTCACAGGCGGACAAAAAAACGTTGCCGACACACCGCAGGGCGGCGTGTCTCCCTCTTACTTGCGAACATCTACATGATTCTGATAGATAAAGCGGTAAACCGTATGCGGGAAAACGCACGTACGGGTTGATGAGAGGGGAGGGTGGGGATGGGAGGGGGATACTTATTGTTGAAGTCTCTCCGCTCTACTCTACTGAAAATCCGTCAAATCTGTGTCATCTACCGTGCCGGCGCCGGACAAAGTGTCGGGTATACCGGATTGCCGTCGTTCCAAGAGCCAAGTGATTTCCAGTATTTTTCATCTTCGTTACAGCTTCCCGTGTCCCATTGAGTATGGCTTGATTTTGCAGGCCAGTTACTGCCGTCAAATATCGTAGCGTTTGCATTGGACGCCGAACTGCCTGTGCCATAAGCGGCGTCATCGTCCGGCACATCTTTCCAATAGCAGGCGGTAATCGAACCATAACCAAGATAGCCGCATACGCCGCCAACGTTGGAATTTCCCGATACTGAACCTGTGTTGTAACAAGCGGTAACAGAGTGGTATGAACTGCCGCATACGCCACCAACGTTGGAATTTCCCGATACTGAACCTGTATTGTAGCAGGCTGTGATTGAAACAGAATGACCGCATACGCCGCCAACATTGGAATTTCCGGACACCAATCCCGTATTGTAGCAGGCGGCAATTATAACAGAATCGCTACCTCCGCAAATACCGCCGACATCAGAATCTCCGGAGACTGAACTTGCATTGGAGCAATTTATAATCAACGACTTAAAGGAATAACCGCATACGCCCCCAACATAATCGCTTCCCGATACTGTCCCGGAAATAATATGTACGTTTTGTATTATGTTATTTTCAATAAAAGCGCCGATAACGCCAAATAAACCGACATAATCGTTGTCGCCCGATATTTTCAAATTTGCCAGAGTATGATTATTTCCGTCAAAAATTCCGACAAGTCCTATTGGCGTCCATTCCAGATTAAGCAAATCAAGGTCGGCTTCCTGTTTGTAAACGCCGGCGCGAGTTACAGCGTCGGTATTTATCAACTGAAATTCGGAATATGTTCCAACAGGAATATAGCCGTCTACAGCATCGCGTAGAACAAGGTGATTTCCGCTTATTTTTAACGATATATCGCTGCCGTCTACTTTCCGTCCCACTACTATGTTAGTTCCTGTATCAAGCACTATACGACGTATAACTTTGTTGTTTACAGATAAATAAAATATGCCGTCAGTAGCTTTAACAACAGTTTCGGAGCTATTGTTATTGTAATACACATTAATAGTGTTTCCCGAATATCCGTCAATCGTAACGGCAGTAAGGTCGGTAGATGAAAATTCCACACAACCGGAACCCGGATTATTCATTCCGCCGGAAATAAAACCGTTATCGCTTTTGTAACTGATTATTATTAGTATCGCTGCCAATAAAAAAGAAAAATTCATTGCTGTATGATTTATTAGTTAATTAATATTTTCACGTTGATTTTGTGAGGTTACTCCTGAGTCCCCACTCTATTCCGTTTGTGGTAAATAGTATTTGTCCGAAAACTCACAATGTTCAAATCTATAGCAATATATACGCAAAAAAAGTTTCGAATCTTTTCAGTCAATTGACTGTCCGGAAGCCCGAAAGGGCTTCAATATGAATAACCCCGAGCAAGCCGCAGGCGCAGCTCGGGGTATAGTCGCCTCCTCTTCTGAACTACGTAGTAGTTCAACCCTTACAGGGTTGACAGAGAGGGGTTAGCCTTCTCCCCGAGCTGCGCTTCGCTTGCTCGGGGTTATTCATCTTCGACGCCTTCGGCGTCATCTGCTACCCAATAATGCGACAATCAAATTGCGCCATATTCAATCATAACAGGTTTTTAAAAATTGTTTTGTTTCAATAAGTTTCAGTTGATATAACAGTTTTCGGGCAAATACTAAATAATTAGCAGACAAGTTCATTAAATTACACGACCTGTAATCAGCGATAATATTTGCTGTATCATACAATTTATGACTGTCGAAAACCGGTATTCGGATTTTTCCGTAATTTTGCGCCGATTATATTTTAATACTGGAATTTCAATGGAAATAGAAAACAAGATTGAAAACCTTGTTGTAGAAAACAACAATCTGTATGAATTTTCGCGAGAATTAATTATCAACTCTCGCAAAATTGTGTATCAAACCGCTAA
>JAIRLF010000268.1 GCA_031259655.1 Prevotellaceae bacterium | reverse complement strand
TTTTCCCGTCCGAAAGTGACGGCATACTCCAGCTCAATGCGGTCGGCAGGATACTTGTAGTCATTCAGCAGGATTTCGAGATACAGCTGCCTGATAGCCTCTTCCGGTGTAAGCCGAATGTCCTTTTTACGGATAAGGCAATTGATGTAAGGCGTTTTCTTTCCTTTATTATCGGTACGCACGATAATACGCTGCTCAAATTCATGAATCAGCGCAAGATCGAACTGTGCATGTTTGTAATCGGAATCTTTTAATATGTCTGATAGTTGCATGTCTTTTGAAATAAAATATTTGCCGCAAAGGTACGACTTTTTTGGATTTTAGATTTTGGATTTACGATTTTAGATTGTTGCTTACGCCAGCCGGCATCGACACTTTTGGATTTTAGATTTTGGATTTACGATTTTAGATTGTTGCTTACGCCAGCCGGCATTGCCCAAATCGTAAATCGTAAATCTAAAATCGTAAATTTACTTTTGTCTTATCTTCTTCCTGACGACGAATTATTCGAACTTCTATTTCTCGACGATGACGAACTTGAATTACTTGATTTTGAGTTGTCAGTATTCGACGAGCGACTTGGCGTTGTACTCGTTGAAGTATTCGACGAGCGGCTTGGCGTTGTACTTGTAGAAGTATTAGACGAACGGCTTGGCGTTGTAGTCGTCGAAGTATTCGATGAGCGGCTTGGCGTCGTCGTGTTTGTCGAAGTATTCGATGAGCGGCTTGGCGTCGCAGATGTTCCGGAAGACGGGTTTCTCGTTCCGGCGCTTGTAGAAGGTTTTGTTGTTGTTGTCGAACTTCGCGAAGGCGTAGAACTTGTAGCGCTATTGCTCGATTGTCGTGTTGTTGTCGTCTCGTTTGAACTTCTTGATGGCGTACTTGACGAACTTCTTGTTACGCTGCTCGAAGGTCGCGTAGAACTTGTAGAACTTCTTGACGGCGTAGATATCGGACGAGCTTGAGCGCTGTAGCTTCTTGTCAAATTTTGTCGGCTGTCGGAACTGCTTCGTATGCTTGAGCTTGAGCGTGTCGATTGAACGCCTCCGCGTCCGCTATTGTATACATATATATTATTTGTCCTTGATGGAGTCGATACTCTGACTTCGTTTCTGCGAATAGTGTATCTGCTTGAACTTCTTATTTGTGCGTGATAATGACCGTAATAATGAGTGTAAGGGACGCAATACGGAGGGCGATACACGGGAGGTCCCCACCAGCCGCTCCGGTATCTGTAAACAGGACGATAGTTATAGTACGGATAATAAGTGTAATAGGTTTGCGGATAAGAGTAACCGAACCATCCCGAACCGTAAACAAAGTTTACCGACCAGCCGTGCCACGGATTGTACGACATCCCGAATCCCCAAGTACAGGGACGCGGATAGTAACATCTGCCTCTCCACGGACGGTATCTCCAACCTGTCCCGTAAACCACCACGTTGCCAACACGATACGACGAAAGATATCCGCCCGTATATCCCACGTAAACCACCTGAGGCGTAGAGTGATAGATATAGACATGACGGACATTGTATACGGGACACGAGGGCGGGATTATGTTTATATGAACCGGACGCCTGTCGCTGACAATCCATGGACCTCGCGGGCTTGAACCGACAAACCAAACTCCATTATCCACAACATAATACGCACTGTTTTCATAAAGAACTGTTCCCGAACTGTTGGTCGCATATTTCATACTTGTACCTTCGATATTTTCGAAATACGGGTCGCCGTCGTAAACCACTTCTGTCTTTGTAGAGCTTCGGTCAACAATTGCCGCCTGAGGCACAAGCGATTCTCTGACTGCGTCTTGCGAAGCTTTCGTGTCGGGTACGCTTGCCAGCAACAGGTCTTTGTTCGAACCTTCGGGTATTTTAGCGAAATCGGCGGGTAAATCGTTGAAATCAACATATTTCCATGTCCCGTCCAACTTCGGGGAAGAATACCATCTGCCCGATAACAGGACAAAATACTGTTGGCTTCTTATGTCCATCACTATTTGGTCGGATGTGTTGGCGACGTACAGCATCATTGTGTTTGGTATCGCGGCAAATGTCGGCGAGCCGTCTGTTTGAACCAATTCCGCCGGAACGGTGCTGACTATTACTTTGGGATAGAAGGAGTTTTCTTCCATGACGTCTCCGTCATCCGATTTCAACGACTTGGCTACCTGCGTTATGACATTCGGCACAATGCTTTTTGGCGTCCATCCCGAAAGCGGAGACCCTGATTCGTACCACAATGAACTGTTACTTAGATAGAACATGTTCTTGTATTTAAGAATCAGGAACGGAGAATTTGATACCATTTCCACGTTCTTCGTATCCGTAGGTTGCAGAATCGGGTCGCCATCGATAGTGACTAAAATCGAAGGAGTTGTGGTATAGTAAATAACCGGCGGGGCATTATTCATCGATTTTGTCATTGATTGCTCATTTTGAGAGTTCTCCAAATCCGACAGAATATCGTCCATCTTAATGGAAACGTTGTACAGATTTCGCTCAATGGTTTTTATCAACCCACTTTCTTTTTCGGCAGCATACCCGTCGGGGAAACGTAAATCGTTGACATCGGCGTTAATGATTGTTACCGTTCTGTTTGTCTTGTTGATTTGCAGATTTGCATCCACCCACATCGAACCGAATACGTTATTATCTCCTTCGGAGAGCATTAGCGCCGACCTGAAAGACATTTTATCTGTATTAAAACTTTCTGTCTCAGGTTTAAATATTTGTATCCTGCTATTTTCGTATACCATCGACAGCGGCCACTCGGTTTGCGCATTCATAGACACGCAAAATGCAGATAATATCACTGCGAAGAAGCCTTTTACCTTATTTAATATTTCTAATTTCATAATACATCTGTTTTAAATTTCTAATTTATAATAACTATATCAAAAAGTGTGCCAATACCATCTTTTTAGTGCGACTTTTGTTTCAATTTCCTCATGTAAAGGAAGTAATGGTATATTGTATACATTCATATCTTTGATTTTTATTTCATTGTCATAGCGTTTTCGCTATTTTTTTAAAATTCCGGCTATTTGCAAAACAAGTTGTCGGTACGGATTGTTATTTAAGTCGCTCATAATTTATTTTATTTATTATCTACAAATTGGTGTGGAAATTCTACGCCAATTTGTTGTTTGTTATATTAAATTATCTCATTCTGTTCATCTTACTCAAGTTGAAAACCATTGTTTATATTCCGCTAAAATCCACATCTTTGAATAGCAGCGACGGAACTCTTCGCGAAGAATTTAATCTCGGGTCGTTGCCGATTTCCAGAACATTGTTCCACAGCGTCAATATATTTCCTGTGATATTCATTTCATTTACAGGCTTGACGGGTTTACCTTTTTCGATGAGAAGTCCTTCTATTCCGAAAGAAAAATCGCCTGTGCCGCTGTTACTGTTTCCGCCGTTAAATCCTGTAACCCAAATTCCCTTGTCGATTGAGGCAAGAATCTGTTCGTGCGACCGGTCTCCCAAATCGAAATTCACATTCGAAGGCGAGGATATCGTCGGTTCCATATTAAGTTTGGCGGCATTGTAAGTGTCTATGAAATACGTTTTAAGAACTCCGCGGTCGATTAAATTTCTTTTCACGGTCGCCACGCCTTCACGGTCGAACATCCGCGCGCCGAATGCGCGTTTAATATGAGGCTCGTCGATGACAGTAACTTTATCCGAAATGATTTTTTCGTTCAGTTTGTTGATGAGGAAGGAATTTTTTTGATGCAGAGCGCCACCGTTCATGGCGGACAGCAAAGGCGACAACAGTGAGGCAGATTGCTTGTTATCCAATAACATCAGATATTTGCCCGAATCGATTTTCGTTTGTCCCAACTTTTGCAAAGTTCGTTCGTACGCTTTTTTCCCGATATTGTTTTTCACTAAATCGTCGAAATGTATAGCCGTTTCGAACCACGACGAACTTGGACGAGCCTCGCCATCGCCTTTCATTGCAACAGTCGAATACAGAAAATAGTTAGAATGAGCCGTTTCGCCTTCGAACCCGTTGCTCGAAATCATATACACAAAACTGTCTCCGTCGTCATATTCGGCTGTTATTGAGATTATTTTAGGGTCTATGCCGTATATTTCGTCGACCATATTACGGGCAAGGGCGAGTTTGGCATCGACGTTCACTTTGTCAAATTCCTTGTCGTAAGTATCCAAAGCAAACATTGCGCCATTGTAGTATCTCGCGGTCTCGGGCAAAGTGCGCATCGGGTCTTTGTCGAGATAACGTGTTGATTCTATAGCCGATGATATAAATTTGAACAGACTTGCCTTTTCCATACGGTTTGTAGAATAGGAGCCGTAACGTTCATCGACAAAAAGCTCTATTTCCATTCTGTTTTCCGAGGCTTGTTGCAGTTTGTCAAGGTTTTGGTCACGATATTCGAACGAACTGTTCGAGCCCGAGCATATCGAAACCCGCGCATTGTTTGCCCCGTTGTCCAAAGCAAACTGCATTGCTTCTTTTGCAAGAGATTTATATTCGGCTGAAATCATTTTATCTGCTGTTTTTTAGTGTTTTATGTTGTTGGAATATTCCTTTGTATATGTCTCCCACGATTTTTCGAGGTAGTGATTTTCGCTGAAAAACAATAGGGCGGGGGTCATAAAGTCCGGTTTTTGAGCGCCGGATATTCGCGTCAGAATAGAGACTTGTTCGTTGAGGACTATCATCATCGGTAAGCCGTATTTTTCGCCGGGTTTCGAAGTCGCCAGAGATGCAGCCAATTCCGGAGACGATATTTTGCGACCGTCCGGCAATGTGTGCGTCTCCCGCGATTCGGCATCCAATTTGACGGGATAGTACTGTTCGTTCAGGATTTTTGCCACATCAGGGTTCGAAAACGTGTCTCTATCCAGCACTTTACACCATCCGCACCAGTCGGCGTATATATCGATAAAGATTTTGCGCGGTTCTTTTTGCGCGGCTGTAACGGCATCTTCGAATTTCATCCATTTAACCTGCGCTTTTTCCGACGATTGTGCAATGTTTTTGTTGAACGCAAAAACCGACAGTCGTTCTTTCAGATAATCAGGTTTCCGAAATCCTTGAATCATTTCGTCTAATTGCATATTTTCGTTGATAATCACCATTGTCGGCAATCCCAAACTTTCGTTTGGTCTCAGCATTGCCAGACTTGCGGCAAGTTCCGGCGACGAAAATTTGTTATCGCCCACGGTATGAGTTTCTTTCGATTCCGAATTTAACTTGACGGGGTAGTAATGTTCGTTCAGGATTCTGATTACACCTGTGTCCGAAAAAGTGTCTCTATCAAGTACTTTACACCATGCGCACCAATCGGCGTATATATCGACGAATATTTTGCGAGGTTCTTTTTGAGACGCGGCATACGCATCTTCAAATTTCATCCACCGGACTTTTTGAGCATCCGCCGGATTCACGATAACTGTCATTATCAACGTAACAGACAGCCATATCCACAAATTCCGCAATTTTAAATTATAGTTCATATCTATATCGTTTTTTTAATAAAATTCAAAGCATTCCCAATTCCAACTTCGCCTCTTCCGACAAATATTCCATGTTCCACGGGGGCTCGAATGTCAATTTTATACTCACGTCCTTTACTCCCGGAATATCCCGTATTTCTTCGTTAACGTTTTCGATAAGTTCGTCGGCAACAGGGCAATTAGGGGCGGTTAATGTCATCGTTACTTCTACTTCGGCATCGTCGCTCACCATTATTTCGTATATCAATCCCAAATCGTAGATATTGACGGGAATCTCAGGGTCATATATGTTTTTTAATACTTTTACTATATCTTGTTCTATCTTTAATTTATCCATTTACACATTAATTAAATGCTACAGCCATAATCTTCATTTGCTTAATCATCGCGACTAAACCGTTCGACCTTGTGGGCGAAAGATTATCTTTGAGGCCTATCTTTTCGATGAAATACAGTTCCGAGTTTGCTATATCGGCAGGCTTTTGATTGGACAGCACCCGTATAAGCAATGAAATCATGCCTTTGGTTATTATTGCGTCGCTGTCGGCAAAATATTTTACCACCTCATTTTCTTTGATTCCGTAAACCCATACCCGCGACTGACAACCTTCTATCAGATAATTGTCGATTCTATATTTCGGGTCGTAAGGATCTAAATCTCTGCCTAATTCAATCAGGTATTCGTATTTATCCATCCAATCGTCGAACACGCTAAATTCTTCGATTATCTGAGCCTGTATCTCATCTATCTTATATCCCATTTTCTTCAATTCTCAAGTCGCAAAATTAGACAATTTATGCGAATATTGAATTCGTTTTAAAATAAAATAACAAACCTGCGCCGGCAAACCGGACGAAACGGTATAATCATCACCGTAGATATTCCCTATCAATCAATTTATTGACGCAAATTATAGATGAAAACTATCGACAGTTTGCAAATTTTATAAAAGCCGGATATGTGAAAAATAATTCACAAATCATCGTAAAACTTTTGCTTATTGTTCCCGATAATTTTGTAAAAAACGGTTCTGCTCAAACTGCAATGCAATTTATGCAAATAAGTAGTATAAATCACTTGATTTTATATTTTAAGATTGAACATTATCACAGCACGATTGTTTATCAACTCAAGGGAAATTAGGAATATGAAATTTAAATATTTAAGAGAACTATTGGGATACGGACAGAATTATTGCTGTAACGGTTATTCGTGTTCGGAGTTTGCCGACGCCGGCGAAAATATGCCGGACGAACGTATTTCGGTCTCGAAATATAATATTCCGTTCGATTTTATCGAAATAAACAAAGGTTCTGTTGTTGTAAACATAATCTCGAATTTAGGCTACGAAATCTTAAAAGCAAGCGAAAAAACAGGTAAAAACGGCAAAGTTATCGGGGTTGATTTTTCGCCGGCTATGATGTACAAAGCGCGGTATAATGTCGAAAAAAACGGTTGCAGGAATGTGTTTTTCAGGGAAGTGTTCTCGTCGAAATTTCTGCCGGTAGGAGCTAATATTTCCGATATTTTGATATTCAACAATCTGTTAACACGATTCCCAAACAATAACCTGCTTTCCGAAATATACAGAACTCTCAAACCCGGCGGCGTTTTTTATATCTACGATACTATTTCGGAATATATGAATTGCCTGAAAGCGGATATCTATTCAAAAGCCGACTACATCGGGAATCTTACCGCTTGTGGGTTTAAAAATATTGTTATCAAAGAATTTATAGAAAACGCCACAGACAGCAACCCCAATGTCAAAAGTACGAATATAGCTTTGATTCGCGGCGAAAAATAAGAACAGACTTATTAAGAACTAAAAACTAAAAGTTAAAAACTAAAAGTGGCTGACGCAGGCTTAAGAACTAAATCCCCCAACACCAGAGGCGCAGCCCTCAAAAAATAACTTTCTGAGAGCATACATACGCCATTGACCTTGCGTTCTTTGCGGTTAAAATTCTGTTCAATTCTAAAATTCTGTAAATTCTGATTAATATTTTCATATAAGCAGTCCTCGTAGCGCATCAGATAACTCGGAAATGAGGGAATAAAAAAATCCGCAATTGTCGATATTTACTATTAGACTTTAATAATTCTATATTCCAAATCTTTTTATACCTTTGCGCGAAAAT
>JAIRLF010000212.1 GCA_031259655.1 Prevotellaceae bacterium | reverse complement strand
GAAAAACAGTTGCGGCGACTGAAATGCGGCGTCGTTTTCCCGCGCGGTTTCGATTTTGAACCGTTGCGGAAACCGGTAACGCGAATAAGGTTTACCGTACCATCCTCCATTCCCAACGCAGGGAAACAGTTTAATTTCGTCAATCGGAAAACTGCTTCCGAGGTCAATCTGAATCCACGCCGAATGTGTGGCGGAATCAATCTGTGGCGACTGATAAGCATTATGGCTGCCGGATTGTGCCGCAACACGCTCTAAACCCATCGGTCCGCCGACAAGGTCGGGAACCTGCGCCCGAATGACCGGCGTAAAAAGAAAAGCAATAACGACGATTACATACGCTTTTGTTGTCATGTTTTTTAATTTAAGATGTTTAATAAATAATTTTGCAAAGATAATGTTTTTTTACAGACAGTGGCGTACAACAAAATTCGCGTGTATAACGAAATTTTCTATTCCCTGTAATCAAAATATTTGCCGGTTTACAGATAATTGACTGCGTTGTCTCTACCAATATGTCATCCTTACGGGATTTAAAATTTCAAGATTGTTTACAAAACAAATTATCATGTAATTAATATTTTATATTTTTGCGTTCATGAACAGCAATTCATATTCGACGTGATGTACTGAAAATAAAGACAATATTTAGTATATTCACAGTTTGGACAGGTTCTTAAAAGTATTAAAAACAGGTTTTGACAATGTGGACGGATTGCAGACTACCGTCGGGAAAATTTCCACACTGTGGAAGCCGAAAATGAATAAAAAGGGGGGAGCGTTCGCTGCCGCTGACCGTCGAAGCATGCTTCGACGTAGCGAAATAACGCCGGCAAACGTTTCACCGTCAAGGTCGAAGAAAAGATAAACAATAAAATATTTGAACAGTTATGAAGTGGATAATTACTATTATCAGAGTGGCTATCGGATGGCATTTCCTGTATGAAGGATGTATAAAATTAGTTTCAGGGAATTGGACAGCAGAAGGATATTTGAACAATACTCGTGGATTTCTGTCCGGATTCTATCATTGGCTTACGGCATCGCCTGTGAGATTGGAGATAGTAGACCTGATAAATATATGGGGATTAATTCTGATTGGATTGGCCTTATGTGTCGGGGTATTCAGAAAATGGGCTTCGCTATGCGGCGCTTTGCTGCTGACACTTTATTATTTTGCCTATCCGTCGTTCGGAATATCCTTGCTTGGAGCACACGACGGAAATACGTTTATCGTAGACAAAATCTTTATTGAAGCTGCGATGCTTGTGTTTATCTTTTTCTATAAGGAAAGAGGGTATGGAATAGACCAATTAGCGCCTTTTCTGAAAAGAAAAATCTCCGCAAAGGAAGCGGACAGTGTACCGCAAAAAGGGATAACATCCCGAAGAGAAGCATTGAAAAATCTGGTGAGTTTACCCATATTGGGAGTGTTCGGATGGGGCGCATACCGAAGTCATCAACTCTATGGCGTGGATGTTTTCTCCGGCGCTACAATTCAGATAAATCAGGTAGAACTAAGTAAGTTGAAAGGCGAACTTCCGAAAGGGAAACTCGGAGAGCATCAATTGAGCCGTTTAGTGATGGGTGGAAATTTGATAGGAGGTTGGGCGCATGCACGAGACCTGATTTATGCCGAAAGTCTTTTCAAAGCGTATAATACGGAGAAGAAAATAATTGAAACGCTCATGCTTTGTGAACAAGCCGGAGTTAACGCCATAAATATCGGTTATCCAACCATAGCAATGATGGTCAAATACAGAAAATTGACCGGAAGTAAAATGAAAATAATTTGCCAGGTTGGCATAGGTAACAAAAAGGAGAATATATATGACAATGTTACTAAAGCCGTTGACAATGGAATAGATATCATTCAATTGCAGGGTAATTGGTGTGACTGGCTTGTCAGAGACGGAAAGTTCGATGTGATATCCGGAATGATAGAGCGAATCCGAAGTTATGGCATTGTTGCCGGATTAGGAGCACATACGATTGATTCATTCATACTGTGCGAAGAAAATGGAATCATCCCCGATTATTACATGAAAACAATGCATCATGACCAGTACTGGTCGGCACATCCCCGCGAAAATAGAATGCCTTTCGAAGTAGACGGAAAATGTCATTTGGACCACAACCGGTTTCATGACAATTGTTTCTGTCCGTTTCCCGACCGTACGATAGAGTTCGTAAACCGGGTGAAAGTTCCGGTAATGGGGTTCAAAGTGCTTGCCGCCGGTGCAATTCATCCGAAAGATGGTTTCAAATGGGCTTTCGAGAATGGAGCCGACTTTATTTGTGTCGGCATGTTCGATTTCCAAGTGGTTGATGATGTAAATATTTGCATTGAAACACTTCAGAACCTGACGAATCGACAACGGATGTGGCATGGGTAGAGTTAATAGTTAAGAGTTAATAGTTAAGAACTCCTGACCCCAGTATCATAAAACAAAAAGCCGCAAAAGTTTTTTTTGCGGCTCTATTTTTTGCTGTGAAGCACACTGCTTCGAGTGCGGGCGTCCCTCTCAATCTCTCAATCTCGCAAGACTTCTAATATTTAATCTTTTATCGCTTTTACTCCGGGGAGGTCTATTCCTTCCATATATTCTAATAAAGCGCCGCCGCCGGTTGAGACATAGCTAACTTTATCCGCTAAATTGAATTTATTGATTGCTGCGACAGAATCGCCGCCGCCGACTAAAGAATATGCTCCTTCGGATGTCGCTTCGACAACAATTTGAGCAATATTCATTGTTCCGTTGGCGAATGTACTGACTTCGAAAACGCCCACAGGACCGTTCCACAGAATGGTTTTCGATTCCATAAGTACCTTTTTCCATGTTTCGATACTTGTTGGACCGGCATCAAGACCTTGCGCGTCGTCGGATATTTTGCGGATGTCCGATATTTTGGTTTCTACATTGCCATTACCTTTGAAAACTTCGTCAAATTGTTTGGTAGTAACCACATCGACAGGCAAATATATCTTCACGTTTTTCTCTTTGGCATCTTTGAGAATGTCTTTTGCCAGTTCTACATCTTCACAAATCGACAGACCGATATTTCCGCCCAAAGCTTTGATAAAAGTAAAACTCATTCCGCCGCCGAGAATCAGATTGTCTACTTTATCTAACAATCGTTTGATGATTGTGATTTTTGTAGAAACCTTCGAGCCGCCGAGAATAGCCGTAAACGGACGTTCGGGAGCATCAAGCACCTTGTCGATAGCTTTCAATTCGCCGTTCATTATGT
Organism: Prevotellaceae bacterium; assembly: GCA_031259655.1. Lineage (GTDB taxonomy): Bacteria > Bacteroidota > Bacteroidia > Bacteroidales > UBA932 > JAIRLF01. The sequence goes on along the minus strand of JAIRLF010000212.1, from coordinate 3,009 downwards.
AACCGAACATCTTGTCGTTCGGGAAATTGGCTGCGATAAGAGCTGTCGAAGCATGCGCTCTGTGAGCTGTTCCGAAAGCGTCGTTGACATAACAGTCGGCTAAACTTGCTAACCGGTTGACAAAAGCTTTCTGTTTGATTTTAAGCTCTTTCTTTGCTGCGTCTTTCTCTTCCTGAGTGGCAGATTCGTCTAAACGCGGTTTACCTTCTTCTTCGGCATAGAAACGAAGATTTTCGAGAAGGAGAAAATCTCCCGGTTTAAGATTTTTCGACAGTTCAACCGCCTCTTCTCCAACGCAATCGGTAGCGAAAAGAATTGTTTTACCGATTAACTTTTCCAATGTTGGAATGATGTGTTTCAACGAATATTTTTCCGTAACACCTTTTGGACGACCGAGATGAGTCATTGCTATTATCGCTCCGCCACCCGCAAAAATTTTTTTAATCGTAGGAATGGCTGCCCTTATCCGAGTGTCATCCGTCACTTCAAATTTTTCATTTAAAGGCACATTAAAATCGAAGCGAACAATCGCGCGCTTCCCGTGAAAATCATAATTATCAATAGATTGCATAAATTTATTATTTTAAAATATTTAATATATCCAATAAAAAAACGCGCAAAGTTAATGTTTTTATCCGATTTCGGATTTTTATTTAATGGTTTTGCTCAAAGTGATGAACCCGGTCGAAATTTTTTGACCTCCAAACATTACCGACGGGCGTATTCGTATTGCGATATTCGACGACCCGTCGCCGGCGTTAAGCAAATGATTGATAAAGCCAAAGATGTTATCTTTCGATTCTCCCTTAAACAGTTGCAATAAATCTGTCTGTATGGTCAACGGAATGACCGTTTGCCCGCCATTGCCCGGAATAGAGACGGAATGTTCTAAGGTTCCCGAAAGTATATTGGTAGAATTCAGGTCTATACCCCAATCTAAACCGGCAATTTGAGCAGGCGTCGAATTCGGGTTGGTCGCATTGATGTTCACCGTAAAACTCAAAGGCAAACTGCCCGAAAGAATTCCGGCTGTGAGTTTAAGCAACGACGCAGCGTTGAGGTTGTTAACATTGGTCATATTGCTAATGTTTATGCCCGCAACAGAAGGGTTACTTAATCCTGTAAACTCATATTTACAGTTGACAAACGATAGAGCGCCGCTCAATACATCGCACGATGTAAAAACTGTTCCGGTTATAAACAGAACAAGAATAATTTTTAATTTCATAACTTTCATAAATATATCTATTTTTACTTTATTTACTTATATGCTATACAACTTAATATAGCCGCGCAAAGGTAAGTAAAAAATCATAAATTGAAAATCACGAACAATTTGTACCTTTGCATTCGATTTTATAATCAAAATTGGATAACAAACAGTCAAGTCAGGACATTAAAGTATATGTATCTTATGAAGTTAAGGAAAATTATTGTACAAACATTTGTAGCTTGCGCCATAATATTTAATGCAAATTCCGGCGTTATACATGCTCAAAACGCTGTTTCTCTCGGCGAATGCCTTAAAATCGCTTTGAAAAACAATTATTCGTTGCAGATTGTCAGAAACGAAAACGAAATTGCAAGTAACAACTACACAAGAGGTAACGCCGGTCTGCTGCCCTCGGTGGATGCTTCGGCTAAATATTCCGGAGCTATTGCAAACAGCAGTTCTACCGACTTTTCCGACAATACTGCGAAAACAAACGGACAACTGTCCAATGCTGCTTCGGCGGGTCTTAATGCTTCGTGGGATATTTTTTCGGGTCATAAAGCGCAAAATAAATACGCCCAGTTGAGAGAATTAAAGGAAATCAGCGATTTGAATACTCGATTCGAAATCGAAAACCTGATTGCTAATGTGACTGCCGAATATTACTATCTCGTTCAACAAAAGCGTCATAGAGACAATCTCGAATTTATCCTCCTGATATCGAAAGAACGTGTGCGTATTGCGCGAATAAATCGTGAACTTGGTTCTCGCTCAAAACTTGAACTCCTGCAGGCTCAGGTGGATTTTAATTCCGACAGCTCGGCTTTGGTTCGTCAACAACAACAAATACTTGCTTCGGAAATACGGCTTAAATCACTTATGGGCGACATCAAACACCCTCATATCCTGCCCGATTCGGCTATAAACTTGCTCCCCGAACTTATATACTCATCTCTGCTCGAAAAAACTCTCGCCGAGAATACTCAGTTGCAAATTGCTGCAAAACAAATTAATGTCTCGGAATACGAGCTGAAAATCATTCGTGCAAACAGTTTCCCGTATCTGCGACTGACTTCGGGATATAATTACAATCTAAACCTTTACAATAAAGGCGCTACAAAAAAATCGTATAACACAGGGTTGGATTACGGATTGACCCTCGGCATACCTGTATTCGACGGCGGGAATAGACGCAGGGAAATCAAAAATGCGAAAATAGCCTTAAAAAATAAAGAACTCTCTCAATTAGAGGCTCAATTGGATATCGAAGCAAAATTGCAGGAAATATACAGTTCGTACTCCAACTATCTCGGATTGATATCTATGGAACGTCAAAACTTGAAAACAGCTCACGAAAATTACGAAACCGCCGCAATACGCTATCGTCTGGGCGAACTGGCCGGGATAGATATGCGCGAAGCCCAAAATTCGCTCCAAGATGCCGAAAAACGACTTTTAGATGTGGAATATAATGCAAAAATCGACGAAATCAGTCTGATGACGCTCTCCGGAAATGTTTTGGAATACCTTTCAGAGTTAAAAACCCGGAACTAAAGCTTTCGGAGAAAGCTATAATTGCAATTCTTATTTACCGATGATTCAATAATTTAATTGTCCGGAGACACATTTTTCACCTTACTCGAAACGTTAAATTTTGTTAAAATCACGACAAAATTGTTGTATGAATTAAATAATACGTATCTTTGCGCCCAAATAGCAAATATAACAAAAACGCGATAATATATCTATAACTATAAGAAACAATATTTCGCATTTTGTTAAAAAAAATTAATATG
>JAIRLF010000166.1 GCA_031259655.1 Prevotellaceae bacterium | reverse complement strand
AAATATGTATTGTTATTAATTGTTTTAGTTGCTTTTACAGCTTGTAAGAAAGAGAAAGACGAGCTCGAATTTGTCGAAACTTTGACAAAAACTTCACTTGTCGGAACCATGAACATTGAACAGGTGCGGTCGTTGATGTCGGATTATGCAAGTTTTAAGTCGTATATACAAACCGGCATCAGTCTTTATAAAATCGAATATAATACAACCTTCGACGGTAACAAAATAAATGTGTCGGGACTGTTTGTGATTCCGGAGGATTTGCCGGAACAAGCGCCTGTGATTGTGTACAATCATGGAACGATGCATAAAAACGAAGCGCCTTCGTTTTGCACTGCTTCAAGCTATTACATGGACATCGGGCTTTGCTATATCTGTGCTTCCCTGTTCAAATGCGCAATATTGATTCCCGATTATATCGGTCACGGTATCAGTTTGTCTGTCGTGCATCCATATATCCATGCCGAATCGTTGGGACAGACCTCTTTGGATATTATCAGGGCTTATGCCGACTATACGAAAATCACGCCGAACGCTACGCCGGCTAACAATAAGGTAATCATTTTGGGATACTCCGAAGGCGGATATACTTCTGTCGCTCTGCATAAAACTATTCAGGAAACAGCGCCGGATATAAATATCGTAAAAACGTATGCCGGAGCAGGTCCTTACGACGTCGAAAATTTTGTGAAAGAAGTGTTGCAACAAAACTATGACTTGCCGGATTACAGTATCTCTTCGTATTTGTGGGTTCTATCTACTTATAAGACTTATTCGGGATACTCGAAAACATACGGGCAAATATTCTCCGCCGAAGATAACGAAATCCTGAGAAACAATAACTATTCGCTCGGATATCTTGCTCAATACCCGATAAATCTGAACCCTCAAAACCTTTTTCAAGAGGAATTTATCGACATGATACTGAGTGATAAAGATACGGAATTTATCAAAATCCTGAAAGAAAATACTCTCACCGATTTTGTTCCCTCCGACAGTTTGATTCTGTTTCACAGCGAGGCGGATTCGTGGGTATATGTCAGCAATACCGTCAATGCATACGACAAAATGAAACACAAAGGCGCACCCGTGAGATGCGAAATCATTCCCGAAAACGCAAATAAAGACCACGGAGACGCCGCTGTTGATTTCTTCCTGTCAACTTTTATGAACGTCTTGGCTACCGGAGTTCTTACGGAAAATTAAAATCTATTTTAAATTGTTGATTTTAGATTTTAGATTTTAGATTGTTGCTTACGCACGAAGGAAAATCGTGAAGATTGCGTCTCTACAAATCGACGCCCTTGACTTTGCGCCCTTTCGTCATTTTTGTCTGAATCAGAATTTTCAGAATTTTAGAATTTTCAGAATGCTTGCAGGTAGGGACTGTATCAAATTAAAATCTATTTTAAATTTTAGATTGGTCTCTATAAATCGATGCCATTGACCTCTTTACAATCCGTCGGCTGTAAAGTAAAATCTCATGTTTTTAAATATTTATCTCACAGCAGAATTTTTTTTGTACAGTATCAAAAATATTTAATACTTTTGCAGTCTGTAATTAAAAAGTAAATATGGAAACAAAAAGAGTAAAAGATAATACGGGAATTTTGTCGTACACTCTGTAATTGAGAATTATTATTAAAAAATTAATTTATAAGAGCATGAAAAATTTAGTTTTAGTGATTATGTGTGTAACAGTACTTGCGTCGTGTTCGCAAGGAAAGAAAACGGCAGACAAAAAGGGTGAAAAAACCGAAAATTGTTGCCAAAAAGAAAAGTCGTCAGCTGAGGGCTGTTGTCAAAAGGAAAAATCGTGTTGCCAAAAGGATTCGTTGAAATTCAACAACGCGGATTTCTATACGGCTGAGGGCAAATTTAACGAAGAAGCAGGTAAGGATGCCGTCCTTCGCCTGATGAAGTACTACAAATATCCCGTTACCGACGAAACTCGCTCGCAACTGTGGGTAAGCGACTACGGAACAGGGCATTTTACGGAAGTGGGACTGGCGGCTATCATGTACGTCAACGACACGAAAGACAGATATATGTTGCAGGATATATTTCTGTTGCCCAACCAAATGCTGCCGGAACACTGGCACGAAAAACCGGCTGGCGATTTGCCGGCGAAAATGGAAGGCTGGCTCGTGCGTAACGGCTTGAGCTACATCGTTGGCGAAGGCGAAGACAATCTGGCTTCGTTCCCCGAAATCAAAATTCCGGCTTCGCACACAGGCGGAGTGACGGTCAAGAATGTGGTGAAAACGCCTCCGGGCAAGTTTGTTCCGCTGTCGAAAGTGTTCTCGCATCACTGGCAATTTGCGGGACCTCAGGGCGCTATTATCACCGAAGTGGCTAATGTACACGATAACGGTTCCGTTCGTCATCAGGTCAAATCAATTAACGACTATTTCTTGGGAAAATAAATTGATGGAAAGTCTGTTGGAAAGTTTATTCCGTCGGGAATACTCTTGTATCCCGATGGAATATTTTTTGTTAAAACACTGTTGTAAATAAATAAAAAGCATATGAAAATATTGAATTTTTCAGGTAAAATAGCGCTTATTACGGGCGCGGCAGGCGCTATCGGCAAGGCTGTCGCTAAACAATTGACGGAAGATGGCGCGATTATTGTTATCACCGATTTGAAGGAAGAACAGGTGCAGGCTGCTGCAGACGAATTGAACTGCGTGAGTATGGCTGCCGATGTAACAAATGCCGAACAGGTTAAGAAAGTGGTGGATTTCGCCCTCGACTGCTATGGACATATCGACATTTTGATTAATGTGGCGGGTATCGTCGGTCAGGGTCTGGTCGAAGACCTTACCGAAGAAGAATGGGATAAGATGTTCGCAGTGAACTGTAAAGGGACTTTTCTTTTCACCAAATATGTCGTTCCGCAAATGAAGGCGAACAAGTATGGGAAGATTATCAACTATTCATCGAAATCGGGAAAGACGGGCTCGGCGCTGATGAGTCACTATTGCGCTGCCAAAGGCGCGATTATCTCTTTCACACAGGCGCTTGCATACGAACTTGCCGATTACAATATCAATGTAAATTGCGTATGTCCGGGCATTACAGACAACTCGGGCGTGTGGGCAAACGTCTCCGCAGGATATACGGTGAATCTGCAAATGCCGAAGGATGAGGTTGTGAAGAAATTTACCGCCAAAATACCGCTGAAACGATTGGCTACCGTGCAGGATGTGGCTGCCGTTACAGCCTTCCTTGCCTCCTCCGGAGCCGACTATATGACAGGTCAGGCGATAAATATTACCGGCGGTCGCGAAATGCACTGATTGAGAATTGAAAAGTTGTAATTAAGTATTAATAAATATTTACTTTTTTGCGTATAAATTGCTATAGATTTGAATATTGTGAGTTTTCGGACAAATACTATTTATTTTGCAGCAATGTGGGTAAACGACCTGACGCATAAGCTCAATATCAAAGGTAAAAAGGCGGCGTTAAAATCCTGCGGAAAAAAGTTCCATCCCAAAACAAAAAGCAGTAGTATTATTCCGTTAATCAGGGAATAGTATTTGACAAACTTTTTTAGCGGTCGGATGAACAGTGCAACAGCCAAAACGAGATGTAAAGGGTGCGCCCAAATCATCGAAAAATTGGGAAACACGGCGGGATGTATCGATATAAAACTCAGGAAAAATATTAGGCATCCTGTCAGTCCGTATGCAAAAAACAAAACAAAATCGAACAGCCGGAAACATTTCCTGCGACGTTCCCAAAAAGAGAGCAGCAAAACGAAAACAAAAAACAGCCATAAAATCACTGTCGGATTAGAATCCAGTGGCTTGTCGCCGATTGGGTAACTTGGCGCAAGTTTGCGTGTTTCGCTCACTAAATTTTCCACGCTTCCATTTGCCCGGATAATTTTTGCGTGATTGAAGACGCGCATAAGTTTTTCAGGAATAAACAGTTGAAGGCTTTGACCTATAGTATTATCGAGCGGCGCGCCCAAGGCAAGGTCGATGCCGAAAGTGAGCCATCTATGGTTTTTGTTAGCGCGATGCACAATTGTTCTGAAGGTTGTTTGCTCTAAAATTTCGGGGTATTCGATTTTTCCCGCAATGTTTTTCTCAAGCAAAATGCGCGGTCTCGTCGAACAGTTGTCGAACAAAAAATTGTACAGATAAGTCCTGTTTTGAGGCAGGCAGTTGATAAATAAAGCATCCGATATTTTCTGTTTTTCTTCTTTTGTCAAATTCAGAATCTGTTCTATGACACCCGATTTCCGTCCGGCATATTCCCTCAAAAAATCGGCAAATTCGTTGATTCCCAACTTATAATTCAGTTCGCCTTTCGCAAATCTGTATAAAAAATTTGGAGACGAAAAATCGAACATTCCGTAATTATACACAATATCAACGCCGTTCACCCTGTCGTTTATTCTGAGGGCAGTATGTCCATACACAGTATAAGCCATATCGTCAACAGGTTCGCATGTGAGCAGGCTTATAACCGCCGAATCCGAAAGGCGCAACTGTGCGTTTATTGCAAACGGGCACAGGCTAATTAACAAAACGAATAAATATCTTTTTATCATTAGTCCACAAACTTTTACGAGCAAACGTTCAATCATAATTTTTCCTGCAAAAATATACTTTTTTTCAATACAAAGAATATCTTAAATCGCTGTGATAAAAAAGCTATCTCTTTGGGGAGGGAGATAGCTTTTAATTAATTATAACAATTATAACAAAAAAATACAAATTAACAATTTAATTTATTGCACATATTCGGCAGCTGCGAGGAAATTGTAGCTTTTTTGAACGTCGGCAATACTGTCGGTAATCTTTTCTAACTTCAGTTTACCGGCAATTTTCTTTGCCTCATCTGCCGAAGGTTTGTCGTAACGCTCTACTTCTACGTACCAATCTTTGATGCCGTTAGCATAAGCTGTTTCAAAGATGGTTTTGAAGTCGATTGTTCCGCTTGCGCCGATAGCTGTTTCGTCCTTAATATGCAGTACCTGTATACGTTTCGGATATTTTTTCAGGTATTTCACAGGGTCGTATCCGCCTTTTTGCGTCCAATACACGTCGTTCTGGAACAACACATGGTCGGGACTTGTATTTTCGACGAGTAAATCATACACCGGCACGTCGTCGATTTTGTTTTCAAACTCAAAAGCGTGATTATGATACCCGAATTTAATGTTCGCAGCAGCAGTAATCAAACCGATTTTGCTGAAATATTCGCCATAGCGTTTAACATTGTCAATTGTAGCGCCTTCGCCACTCAGAGGGGAGAACGGCATAATCATATACTTCATGCCTGCCGTCTGATGGGCTTCGACAGCCACATTCCACCATTGCATGTCTTCGTCAGGATTGTCGCTTATACCCCTGCCCAAATGAGCGCTTGTAACCCGCATACCCAAATCGTCAACCATTTTCTTAAATTCAGCCGGGTCGGTGTCATAAATTTTACCTTTACTGTATCCGGCTGTTTCGAGATTAACATATCCCATTTTGGCAACAGTTTCGAGTACTTTCTTGATGCCAATGTCGTTAATATCATCGCGCAACGAATAGAGTTGCAGTCCGATATGTTTTTTTACACTACTTGCGCCACCACTACAAGATGACAACAAATTAGGAAGAACGAGCCCGCCCGCAACAGCGAAAGCGGCAGTTTTCAAAAATTCACGTCTATTTTTCATCCTTTTTACTACTTAAAGAGTTAATAACTACTATTTATTTTTTGTCGCAAAGTTAGAACTTTTTTTAATACACTCCCCTGTTTTGAGCAATAAAAAAACAGAAAAAAATTGTTTTCTCTCGATTTTGAACTGTAATTTACTGAATAACAAATTGTTTTTCGACAAACATTTTTTTAGTTGAACGCCTTAAATTTAAAGATTTTGAACAAAAACAGGAGATTTTTCATTGTTATGCAGGATATTTTTTGCTAAAACACAGGTTTTTTTTACAAGAATTTTAAGATTATGTTGCACTATAAGTCATATACGTTACAGAATTACAAAAATCTTTCTCGGTTATCGTCGGTTTCGAACGAAGATATTGAGGCTATCGAAATAGTAGGCAGGGTCTTGCCCTTCAAAACCAACAATTATGTTGTTGAACAGCTTATCGATTGGAACAACATTCCCGACGACCCTGTTTTTACACTGTCGTTTCCGCGTAAAGAAATGTTGTATCCCGAACAGTACAACCATGTTAAGAATCTGATAGATAAATGCGACAAATCTGCGCTCGCCGGATATGTGAACAAATTACGGATGAGCCTGAACCCCAATCCTTCGGGGCAAAAACACAATATACCCGAAATCGACGGAATCAAGTTAGACGGGATGCAGCATAAATACAGGGAAACAGTGTTGCTGTTCCCAAAACAGGGACAGAACTGCTTTGCTTTTTGTTCGTTCTGTTTCAGATGGCCTCAGTTTTCGAATATGGAAGACCTCAAGTTTTCGATGAGGAAAGACCTGAAATTGTATTTGAAATACATCAGATTACACCCTGAAATTACAGACGTCCTTTTTACCGGCGGCGACCCTGTAACGATGTCCTGTAAGATATTGGAAGATTATGTTGAACCATTGCTTGCGCCCGGAATGGAACATGTCAGAACTATACGTATCGGAACTAAGTCATTGTCGTATTGGCCATACCGCTACACGACCGATAAAGATGCCGACAATATAATGCGACTGTTTGAGAAAATAGTGAAATCGGGTAAACATCTGTCTGTAATGGCTCATTTCAATCATTCTGTGGAACTTTCTACCGACGAGGTGAAAAAAGCAATAAACAGAATACGCTCCACAGGCGCGCAGATAAGAACGCAATCGCCTGTGTTACGGCATGTAAACGACAATCCGGATGTCTGGGCGGCAATGTGGCAAAAACAGGTCGAACTCGGCTGTGCGCCTTATTACATGTTTGTTGCACGTGAAACCGGAGCAAAACATTTTTTTGAACTTCCGTTAGAAAAATGTCAGGAAATTTTTCGTAATGCTTATCAGCAAGTCAGCGGAATCGCAAGAACCGCTCGAGGTCCAATTATGAGTTGTTATTTCGGCAAAATACAAACGCTTGGAGTCGAAGAAATCGCAGGTAAAAAAGTGTTTGTTATGCGATTTATACAGGGACGTAATCCCGATTGGGTTGTCCGTCCGTTTTTTGCAGAATACGACCCCAATGCAACCTGGATTACACAATTGAAACCGGCATTCGGCGATAAATTCTTCTTTGAGAGTTATTAAGAACTAAAAGTTAAGAAAGAAGAATGGACAATGGACAGCGCCGGTACATTCTTAGTTTTTTGATTACTGTGTAAAAAATATTACTAATGTCGTGTCAACCGAATATTGTCGTATTTCGTCATTGCGAATTATCGTTTCGTACCTCAACTAAGAGCGGAATGACGCTATTGGCAAGCCACCACAAACGAAAGGGGTACGAAACAGCCGGCGTCAGCCACTTTTAGTTCTTAGTTCTTAACTCTTAACTCTTAACTCTTAACTTAATTAAACAGCCAATGTTCAGGGTTTTGGGGTTCGAGGTCTTTCCACAGTTCGAAGTGCATAATAGAGCCGTCGGCGGATTTTCTCACG